>JAUXOH010000244.1 GCA_030682505.1 Candidatus Didemnitutus sp.
GGCGAACTCGTGAACACCGTCGAGGTCTGCTCCCTCGGCCAGATCACCGCCTGCCTCGGCAATGTCGTCGGCAAATTCCGTCCGATGGTCTAACCCACCCTGCTTACTTTCCGTGAAGCCCACTTCCTCCACCCCCTCGCCCACCCCGGCACTCATTGATCGCTGCAACGAAATCGCGCAGCAGGAAGCCCTGCTCCGCGAAGGCGGCGGCAAGGCCGGCCAGGATCGCCAGCACAAGCTGGGCCGACTCTTCGTGCGGGAGCGGATTGAAGCCCTGATCGACGACCCCAAGGCCTTTCTCGAGATCGGCCTTTGGGCCGCGGACGGGATGTACAAGGAATGGGGCAAGTTTCCCGGCGCGGGGGTCGTCACCGGCATCGCCGACATTTCCGGCCACCCGTGCATGATCGTGGCCAACGATGCCACCGTGAAGGCCGGCGCCTTCGTGCCGATGACGTGCAAGAAGGTCCTCCGGGCCCAGCGGATCGCCTTCGAGTGCAACCTGCCCCTCGTCTACCTCGTCGATTCGGCGGGGGTGTTTCTGCCGATGCAGGATGAGATTTTCCCCGATGAGGACGACTTCGGCCGCATCTTCCGCAACAACGCGGTCATCTCCGCCGCGGGCATCCCGCAATACGCCGCCATCATGGGCAATTGCGTGGCCGGCGGTGCCTACCTGCCCGTGCTCTGCGACAAGATCCTCATGACCGAGGGCAGCGGACTCTATCTCGCCGGACCGCAGCTGGTGAAAGCGGCCATCGGCCAGGAGACCGACACGGAAACCCTCGGCGGCGCCGCGATGCACGCGGAGATTTCCGGCACGGTTGATTTCAAGGAGAAGGATGATCCCGCCGCGATCAAGCGCCTGCGGTCATTGATTGGCTTGTTGCCAGCCGAGGTAGGGCGAACCGTCCCCGGGGAGCCGTCGTCCGCGGCGAGTTCAATGCGGCTCGGCGGGGACGCCTCGCCCCTCCCAACCGAGTTCCCCACCTCGAAACTCTACGAGCTCGTCTCGGTGGATGGCCGCAAGGAATACGACGTTCGCGATCTCATCCGCTGTCTCGTCGATGCGGGGACGATGGACGAATACAAAGCCGACTACGGCAAGAGCATCGTCTGCACCTTTGCCCGCCTCGGCGGACGGCCCGTGGGCATCGTCGCCAACCAGCGGATGCGCGTGCAGTCAAAGACCGGCGGCCTGCAGATGCAGGGCGTCATCTACGCGGACAGCGCCGACAAGGGCGCGCGGTTCATCATGGACTGCAACCAGACGCGCGTGCCGCTGCTGTTCTTGCAGGACGTGTCGGGCTTCATGGTCGGAAAGGACGCCGAGTGGTCCGGCATCATCCGCTCGGGCGCCAAGATGGTGAACGCGCTCAGCAATTCCACCGTGCCGAAAATCACCGTGGTCACCGGCGGCTCCTTCGGCGCGGGCAACTACGCGATGTGCGGCAAGGCCTTTGATCCACGGTTCATCTTCTCGTGGCCCCATGGCAAATACGCCGTGATGGGCGCCGCGCAGGCCAGCGACGTGGTCTACAATATTCTCGCGCGCAGCGCCAAGGATCGCCCGCAGGAGGAACTCGATGCGCTCCGCGAACAAGTGAAGCAGGGCTACATCGAGCAAACCGACATCCGCTACGGCGCGGCGCGCGGTTGGGTGGATGGGATCATCCAGCCCCACGATACCCGCAAGGTCTTGCTGCGCGCTTTCGATCTCGCCTGCCGACCGGCGCCCCGAGCGAACTTCCACACCGGCGTGCTGCAGGTGTAACGCCTGCCCGGGCAGGAAGCTCACGCCCGTCGGTGCGAGATGGTGCTCAGTTCGCGGGGGCTGAGAATCACCTCACCCGCCTGGGGATCGACAAAGACGGGACCCGATTCTGTCACCACCAGCACGACGCTGTGCTGCAGGCGTTGGCCGCGGGCATCCACGGGCGCACGATCCGGGGTATACCAGATGGCGATGATCGCGGGTCGCTCCGCCTCGGAGCGCGCGTGCCAGAGATCCACCATGAGTTCGGCACTCGCGTTGCCCAAGAAGAGATCGGTGAAGGCCGTGCAATTGAAACGCGTTTGCCAACCGGAGCCATAGGTCATGGAGCCAACCGGCACATCCTTGCGACTGAGGTCGGCGCGAAAACGTTTCAGAAACCCGATGATCCACCGGTGACGGACTTCGGCGTAGTGTGACGCACTGAAAGCAATGGGAGCAACGCATTGGCCGGGTGGAACCGCTTTGTCCACCTCCGCCAAGAGCTCGATCCGACCAAAAACCCGCCCCGTGGTCATGTTGGTCCCCCGGGCTTCGCCGATCGCCGCGACCGTCAGCGCGAGTGCGCACGCCGCGAACAGTCGGAGCCAGTGAGCTCCGATTCCAGACGCGTCCATGCGCGGAACCATCCATATTCCATCCTGTTTCATCCTTGAATGGGTGCATTAACGGCACGCCGCCGGTTCGATTTAGCAAATAGCACGCCGCGCGATTCGTTTCTTCCGCCGCCGGAAAGTGGCTTTCGCTTGCTGGAGCCGCGGAAAATGAAGGAGGCCGTGCACCCCTGCACGGCCTCCTGTGTGACAACATACCAGTCAGTCCTAACTAGATTCGGAAATTGTCTTGGGTGCGGTTTCGAGCGTTCAGCGCATGGCAACGGTCTTGC
>JAUXOH010000077.1 GCA_030682505.1 Candidatus Didemnitutus sp.
TCAGAGCGGGGGAGGAGCTTCGCCCCTCCCCCTGCGCCCCCTCCCTTATCTTAACTTAATTTATCCGATCCGCTGTCCAACGGACGGGGTCCACCTCAGTCACACACATGAAACAAATATTCGGCAGCACATCGCTTCACGAATTACAGGCTCGTGTTGAGGCATTGGAAGCGAAGGCGAAGCAGTAGCGCCGTAGACGATTCTTATGAACAATATGCCGCCACCCCAATCTGACCATGAACGTTCCATTTCGGAGCAGAAGGAAACTAGAATTATAGCGGTGCTCGCGTCGCATATTACATCGCCAGCTTCACCGACGAGCACGGTAAGAAGTTTCATGGGAGATCCTTTGGGACAAGTATCACCAGCGCCAGCTTCGGGCCTACATCGCGCCGCACGTCACGGACTCACTGGTGGACTACTCTATTTGGGAGGCGAAGGGCGGCACCAGCCGCGCCGCGATGGAGACACTAGCAGCCAAGCTGAAGGCCAAGGCCAAGAAGCTTGGGCTTACTTTCGTTGAGGAGAGAGAAACACGGTTTGCCCCCAAGGCTGAATAAGCCCAGCCTGCCACCATGACCAAGGACACGCTCCCAGACCCCACCAACAAGTCCGTCATCATCCTCAAGGGTGAGTTCGCGGGACAGGAGGGCTACTGCCTTGGGCCATCGGGACAGGCGGGGCAATTTGCAGTGACGCCCACCTCGTCCAATCAGATTCTCACGCTGCGCTTTGACGAGGAGTTTGGTATCCTCATCAACAAGGGCCAGCAGTCTGGACGGAATTGATTCGGCCAGTGTCCGTGTCTTCTGTGCGGACCCGAAGATTTCACTAGGTCAGGCGTGCAGGTGCTTTTTATAGTCGGACCCCATTTTTCGTGCCCACTTTTTATACCCGCTGCCCTCAAGCGCAGTGATTGCAGGCAGGGTTATGCGGCGGCTGTCCCCGTTGGAGTTGTGATGCACTTCTCGGGCTCGGCAGTGGACGTGCTGGGAGTGATGGCAAAATACTTCTTCCCCTCCCCCAGTGGCACGAGGCAGCGGTAGTGCTCAAATAGCAGGTGCGTGCCCGTGGAGTGACCGCGTTGCGCAGCCGTCAACGGCCCGTTCTGGTGCAGGTCGTAGTGGTAGCTGGCGAAGGAATGGCGGAGTTCGTTGCGTCCATCTTTCTTGAATTCCGCGAGCTTCCACAATTCTCGCAGACGAATTTTTAGATTCCTTGGCGTGACTCGCCCCGTCCGTCCCCTGTGGTCCAGAAGCCACGCTTGCGCGTTGTCGGGCAGAGTAACGTTCCGTATGCTGCCACTCTTGGCGATGGCCCCATCCACAGTTACCATCTTGTGGTCCCACTTCACGGCAGACCAGTCGAGTTGCTCTATTTCGGCACGACGCAGACCGGCGAAGAGACCGAGCACCACTAAGCCGAGAAGCCCCAGCTTTTTCTCTGATGCCACCGCAGAGGTGACGAGTTTCTCTGCTTGTGCGACAGTCAGGATAGACGGTGCCTTGTGCGGCACGACGTAGAGGGGAATCATGGCGATGGGGTTGCTCGCGGTATATCCCTGCGCGACACCGAAAGAAAACATCGCATGAAGCACCCGCCGGTAGTTGTTGAAGGAAATGGCCGACAACTCGCCCAATGAGCGGAACCACGACTCAACTTCATCGTGACGAATCTCAGATGCGACTCGCTTGCCGAATATTTTTTCAAAACGGTTCAGTCGCCATGTCAGGTTGATGATGGTCAGGGGACGGCGGGGAACGGCCTTTGCTTTACGCCGTCCCGGCGCGGCCATGAAGCGCCGATAAAGCTCTGATACGGTCAGTTGCTCGCGCTGGGTGGCGCGGTGAGTCGCCGCAAACTTGGCCGCATCCTCAGGCTCAGTTCGCAGGAGCGAAGGATTGCCAAGGCCTTCAGGGCATCGGCCCGTTGTTGGGCAGACAACGAAAAGGCCGCATGGCCATGCCGCACAATCTCCGCATGGCGCTGCTTCGCGTAGCGCTGCGCCTCCTCCTTTGTTGGAAACTGGCGCTGTTCGCGGTCCGCTCCCGTGAGGGATGCTGCGATGTCCACGCGGTATGCGTGTGAGCCTGATGGGTTGGTTTTCTGCGCGATGAGGATGCCTGACTTGGGCGGATACTCTTCAGCGATTCGTTGGGTGGGCATTGTAGCGACTGGGTTGTCGCTGTCGGCCCGACACGGGGACTAACGCTCGTTGAACGTGAAACGATGGTTGAATGCTACCCCAGCATGGTCCGTGAATCACGAAGCATGACCCTAAAGCGAAAAGCCGCTCCCGTGTGAACGGGAACGGCTTACGCTTCAAATGGTGCCCGGGAGCGGACTCGAACCGCTACACCTTTCGGCACAGGCTTCTGAGACCTGCGTGTCTACCAATTCCACCACCCGGGCAAAACCGAATGGTCATGGATACGTTCCACCCCGAGTGGGGCAAGAGTTTTGTTAAACCGGCCCCAATCCCTCATTTTCCGCCCTCCCGCTCGTGGTCGAGCAGGCGCTGTTTCCGCCAAATCCCCCCGGCGTAGCCCGAGAGGGAGCCGTCCGCGCTGATCACCCGGTGACAGGGGATGACAATCGCGATCATGTTGGTGCCATTGGCGCGGCCGATGGCGCGCGCGGCCTTGGGCACCCCGACCCGTCCTGCCATTTCCAGATAGCTGCGCGTGCGGCCGGGCGGGATGCGGAGCAGCTCTTTCCAGACCTTCTGTTGAAACGCTGAGCCAACCGGGGCCAGCGGCAAATCGAAGGTGAAGTCCTTGCCGGCAAAGTAGCGCTCGAGCTGTTTCGCGGTCGCATCGAGCGTGGCGTTGTTTCCCGGGACCACCGCGCATTTCAGGCGGCGCCGGAGCACGCTGATTTCGCGCTCCAGACCGCGGCGATCAATGAACTCCAGCAACCGCAACCCCTGGTCATCGGCGAGCGCGAGCATGGTGCCGAGCGGTGTTTCCAGGCGTCGGCCCAAGAGACAGGCGCTGCTTTTCGCTCCCCGCGGCGACTGGCCGAAAATCCGGGCGAATGCCTCGCGGAACCCGCTGGTCGATTCGTAGCCCCGTTCCAGTTGCACCTCGATCACCGGCTTGCCTGCCTTGACGTCGCGCAGAGCCAGTCCCATGCGCCGCGCGCGTTGGTAGGCATGAAAGGTCATGCCGTGATACGCCTTGAACCGCCGCCGGGCCGTCGAGGGGTCCACGCCCTTGGCCACCAGGTCCTTGTCGGTCACCCGGCCGTCCGCGGCGGCCTCCACCGCGCGGCGCAGTTGCTCCACGAGCGGCGGCACGGGCTTGGTGGTGTCCATCGGGTGGCACAGGCGGCAGGGCCG
>JAUXOH010000290.1 GCA_030682505.1 Candidatus Didemnitutus sp.
GACGGCCAGCAGCAGGGCCGTGGAAAACTGGGGTTGGCCCACGCTCGTCGATGCGGGCAGCAATTGCACCACCGAGAGTGCGATGGGCAGCATCATGAGCGCGGTGGCCGTGTTGCTCACCCACATGCTCACCAAGGCCGACGCGAGCAGAAAGCCTGCAATGATCCGCGAGGGCCTCGTGCCCATCAGCCCGATGAGGTTGATCGCGACGCGGCGGTGGAGATTCCACTTCTGCATCGCGAGGGCGATGATGAAGCCGCCGAGAAAGAGATAGATGATCGGATTGGCGAACGGGGCGGCCGTTTCCCGAATGTCGCCCAAGTGAAGCGCCGGAAACAGGACGAGCGGCACCAGGGCAGTGACGGGAATCGGCACGGGCTCGGTGATCCACCAGATCGCCATGAGCATCGCGGCACCGGCGGTGTGCCAGCCCGCGATGCTCAATCCTTCCGGGGGCGCCACGAGCAGCGTGATGAGCAAGGCGCCCGGACCGAGGATCCAGCCGGACCACTGCCGGAGACCGTAGCGCGCGGGTTGTTCGGTTGCCTCTCTGACTGCCGCTTGAATTGAGCCATGGGGTGGGGGAGGCATCGGGTTGACCGAGCGAAACCGTTTCGCTCGACCGGGCCAAGTCTTTCCGCCCTCTCTGCCCAACCTCAACTACGCCATGCCGCGGCGTAGAATTGCGTAATCCCTCAGCGCTCCCGAAAAATCACCGGTCGGGACCAGGGGCGCACGGAGCGAAACGAGGTTCCGAACGCGTTGTCGCCGTAGCGACCGTCGTAGAGCCAGTAGCCGTCCCCTTCGTAGTGGCTGATGCCAATCCCGATCGTCACGCCGGTTTCACGATCCCGAATGTTGGTGGAAAACGAGCCCCCGCGCAGGGAACGTCCCCCGGTGCCAACGCCGTAACTGGCCGACACTTCACCGTGGATTTCGAGTCGATCCGGTGCAGTGAGGTCCTTTTCACGCAACCAGCCCGGTGCAGTCGGCAGAATGGGGCTGGCGGCCAGGGCGGCGGCCACGAGCGAATCGAGTTGGGCGAGCTCGTCGGCGGTGAGGCGTTCGAGCCCGGCGGCCGTGCGTTCCTCCGGTGGGCGACGCGAGCTGAAAGTGCCCGCGAAGGCGCGCACGTTGCCTTGGCGGGCGAGCGAAACCTCGCGCGCGACCAAGGTATTCAAGACGGTTTGCTCCCCGGCGGAGAGTTGCCCGAGGCCGGCGCCGGTCTGTTGGGCGACCGACAGCGTCGTGGTGAATCCCCCGTCAGCAGCCCGGAGAGGCACTGCGAGCAGCGCCAAAACAGCAATCACCGGGAAAAAGGAAGGAAGCCGCATGGAGATTAGGACGCCCGGGGACGCAGCTTGGTTCCAGACCATTTTCAGCCCGCGTCCCCGCCGTGTTGGGGTCCTCGCGCCCAGCGACCGAGCGAATGACACGGATTACGTGTCATTGGCACGGTGCGCGCGATCGCTCGGGGTTCAACCCGAGCGAGAACGTGGCGTTCGCTGGAGGCGTCAACAAGTCGGCGCTCGGGCAACTGAATCGAATTGTCGGAGCGACTTTCTGCGGTTAGGAACTGTTTCAGTTTTCCGACCCATACCCCTGCCGCGGGACGACGCGGCCAACCCCGATCCCGTCATGCATGGACAAATGATGCGTCAACCCTTGTTGATCTCCTCGCTCATCCGACATGCGGACACGTGTCACGGCGATACCGAGATCGTGTCCCGCCTGACCGAGGGAGGGATGCATCGCTACACCTACCATGACGCGCACCAGCGTTCGCGACAGTGCGCCCGCGCCTTGCAGCGGCTCGGCGTGACGGCTGGGGATCGCGTGGCGACCCTCGCGTGGAATAATTACCGGCACTTTGAAATCTATTACGGCACCTCCGGCATGGGTGCCATTTGCCACACGATCAACCCGCGGCTTTTCCCGGAGCAGATCGCCTTTATCATCAAGCACGCCGAAGACCGCGTGATGTTGTTCGACCTCACCTTCCTCAAATTGGCGGAAGCGCTTCGTCCCCTTTGCCCGGGCGTCAAACATTGGGTGGTCCTGACGGACCGCGCCCATCTTCCGGCGGGTGACACTCCGTGGTTGTGCTACGAGGAACTCGTGGCTGCGGAGAGCGCCGACTACGAGTGGCCCGATTTCGACGAAGAAACGGCGGCGAGCCTGTGCTACACGTCGGGTACCACGGGCAATCCGAAGGGCGTGCTCTATTCGCATCGCTCAACCGTGTTGCACGCCTACGCGATCAATCTGCCCGACGTGATGGGGCTCACGGCCCGGGACACCGCACTGCCCGTGGTGCCGATGTTTCACGTCAACGCGTGGGGCCTTCCCTTCGCGGCGGCCATGACCGGAACGAAATTGGTGTTGCCCGGACCCGGCCTGGATGGAGCCAGCCTGTGCGAGCTTTTCCAGCAGGAACGCGTCACCTTCAGTGCCGGAGTGCCCACCATCTGGCTGGGCACGCTGGCCTACTTGCGGGAGAACAAGATCCGGCTGCCCTCACCTCATCGGACGATCATCGGGGGCGCGGCCGCATCGCCAGCCTTGATCCACGCGCTGGAATCCGAGCAGGGCATCGAGGTGCGGTGCGGTTGGGGCATGACGGAAACCAGTCCCGCCGGCACGGTGAACACCTTCAAGAGCAAGCATGCCGCGCTCTCGACCGCCGAGCGGGACGCGGTGCACGCCAAGCAGGGGCGCATTATCCCGGGCATCGAGCTGCAAATCACCGACGACTCCGGGGCTGTGCTGGCGCGTGATGGGGTGGCCTATGGAAATCTCGAGGTGCGGGGACATTGGACCTGTCGCGAATATTTCAAGGGGGCAGGTGGCTCCGTGCTTCGTCCCGGTGGGTGGTTTCCGACCGGCGATGTCGCCGCGATCGATCCCGACGGCTACATGCGCATCGTCGATCGCACGAAGGATATCATCAAATCCGGTGGGGAATGGATCAGCTCCATTGACCTCGAGAACCAAGCCATCGGTCATCCGGCGGTCGCGGGGGCGGCGGTCATCGGTCTGGCGCATGAGCAATGGGGCGAACGACCCTTGCTCGTTGTCGTGCGGCGGCCGGGTCACCCGGTGACCGGCGAGCAATTGCTCGATTACCTTCGCCCCAAGGTGGCGAAGTGGTGGTTGCCCGATGCGGTCGTGTTCACCGATGCGATTCCGCTCACCGCCACGGGCAAGATCTACAAGACCAAGCTGCGCGAGACCTACGAGGGGTATTTCAAAAGCGGTCCGGAGACTCCCTGAACCGCGCGCGGCCGGGGCCGGGGCGTCGCGGAAAACAAAAAGCCCCGCGGCCAGAGGCCGCAGGGCGGGAAAAAACCAGCGCGCCGTTATTCCGTCGGGGCGCGATTCAGGCCGCGACGGTCGAGCAGATGCTGCACGTCGGGTTTGCGGCCGGCGAAGTCGCGATACATCTGCATCGCATCCAGACTGCCGCCGCGGGAGAGCAGCATGGCCCGGTAACGGTCGCCGTTCGCACGCTTGAGCCCGCCTTGTTGTTTGAACCAGTCGACGTTGTCCGCGTCGAGCACCTCGCTCCAGATGTAGGAATAATAGCCGGCCGCGTAGCCGTTGCTCGCGAAGATGTGGTTGAAGTAGGGACTGCGGTAGCGGGGAGGCACGGGCGCGAAATTGACGCCATAGCGGGCAAGCGCCGCGGCTTCAAAATCCATCACCCCGTCGGCCGCGGGCACTTCGTCGGCTGTGAGTTGGTGCCAGGCGAGATCGACCAGCGTGGCCGCAAGATACTCCGTGGTGCGGAAACCCTCGTTGAACTGTTCCGCCGCCTGGATCTTGGCGAGCATCGCGACCGGCAGCGGTTCGCCAGTCTGGTAGTGTTTGGCGTAGTTTTGCAGGATCTCGGGCCAGTTCGCCCACATCTCGTTCACCTGCGAGGGAAATTCGACGAAGTCCCGTGGCACGCTGGTGCCGGCAAAACGCGGATATTTCACATCGGAGAAGATCGTGTGCAGGGCGTGGCCAAATTCGTGGAACGCGGTGTTGACCTCATCCGCCGTGAGCAACGTGGGCTCGCCGGCCGGGGGCTTCGGGATGTTGAGGTGGTTGGCGCTGATCGGTTTCGTCCCGAACAGGTGCGACTGCGCCACGTAGGAGTTGGCCCAGGCGCCGCCGCGCTTGGAAGGACGGGCATACCAATCGACGATGAAGAGCGCGAGGGGCGAGCCGTCCTCGTTGAAGACCTCGAAAACGCGGGTGTCGTCGTGATATTTCGGCAGATCGGTGCGCTCTTGGAAGGTGATGCCGTAGAGCTTGGTCGCGGCGAAGAAGACGCCGTCGATCAGCACGCGATTCATTTCGTAGTAGGGGCGGACTTGCTGACCGTCGAAATCGTAACGGGCCTTGCGGACTTTCTCCGTGTAAATGGCCCAATCCCACGCGGCGACCTGGAAGCCACCCCCTTCGGCATCAATCACCGCCTGCAGATCGGCGGCCTCCTGGCGTGCGTTGGCCACGGCCGGCGGCGCGAGCTGAGCCATCAAGGCGTTGACCGCGTCGACGGTGCGGGCGGTTTGTTCTTCGAGCTGCAGAGCGGCGTGGTGGGTGTAGCCGAGCAATGCGGCCCGTTCGGCGCGGACTTTGACGAGCCGGGCAATGGCAGCGCGATTGTCGAATTCGCCACCGCGGCTGTTGCGGGTGACCGAGGCCTCATGCAGGCGTTGGCGCAGGGCGCGGTTGGTCAATGAGGAAAGAGCGGGCTGACCGGTGGTGTTGAGCAGGCGAATGACATATTTGCCCTCGTGCCCAGCGGCCTTGGCGGCCGCGGCGGCGGCGGCGATGGCATTGTCGGACATGCCGTCGAGTTCCTCGCGGGTCTCGACGAGGACGGCGGCGGAGTTGGTTTCCTTCAGAATGTTCTGCCCGATGGCGGTGTGGATCGAGGCGAGTTCGGCATTGTAGGCTCGCAGCGTGGTCTTTTGCTCGTCGTTGAGTCTGGCGCCTGCGCGAACAAAGTCTTTATAGTAACGCTCGAGCAGGCGATCGGACTCGGGATCAAGGCCAAGGGACTCCCGTTGCTCGAAGAGTGCTTCGATGCGGGTGAAAAGCGTGGCGTTCAGGCGAATCGCATCGCCGTGCGCGGCCAGTTGGGGGGCCATTTCCTTTTCGATTTTCTGCATCGCCGGGTTGGTGACCGTGCCCGAGAGCGAGAAGAAGACGCGACTGACGCGTCCGAGCGTTTGGCCGGCGCGTTCCATGGCGACGATCGTGTTGTCGAAGGTCGGGGCCGCGGGATTGTCGGCAATGGCATTGATCTCGGCCCGGTGCTCCACCATCGCCGCGGCGAAGGCGGGCGCGTAATGCTCGTCTTTGATGCGATCAAAATGCGGATAGAAATAGGGCAGGGTGCTCTCAACGAGCAGGGGATTCTCAGTCATCGGCGGAACAGCGGGTTCGGCGGCGTTCAGGTTGGCGGCGACGCCAACGGAGAGCGCGAACAGGAGCGATAGCGAACGGTGGAGGGTTGGATTTGGGCGAAGCATAGGAGATGGGCAGTGAAGCCCGAAACCAGCCCGCACGCAAGGCTGGTCATCCTTTCCCGCCGACCGCAAAGCGGTCACCTAAGCCGACGGATTTGGACGAATGTGTCCTTCGCCAAACATCGCATCCAGCGCTTTGAAGAGCATGTTCTTGTAAATCGGTTTCGGCAGCACCAGATCGACGCTCAATTGCTGGTATTTTTCCTGAACCTCATTGCTGATCTCGGAACTGAAAACCATGATCTTGCCACTGTACGGGAGGGTGCGGGTGTGGCGCACCAGATCGAGGCCATTCATCTGGGGCATGTGATGATCAGTAATCAGCAAGTCGTAGTCGTTGGGATGGGTCTTGATTCGTTCCCATGCCAGCGCCCCATCGGGCACAATTTCAACCTGATGCCCATCGCGCATAAGCATGATTCTGACCACCTCCCGCAATTCTGGTACATCATCCGCATAGAGAACGCGCAGTTTCCGTTCTGCGTTGTCGGAAAGTGGATTCGTCGGCTGCATGCGGCGCTCCGGCTTCTCACAGTTGAAGCGGGAACAGGAGGAGCCTACGCAGTGCCCAGTGGGAATGACCACCTTTATTCGCTCTTCTGGGGTATCACTCCTAGATGCCTCCCATCCGCTTGGCACGCTAGGTTGCGCCGCAAGGGAACGCGCAATTGGCGGATTTCCGAATCCATGGCGCCGTGGAGACGGGGGCACGGAAACCGGGCGGGTTGGTGAGCGAACCGATCGAGGTGCCGATTGCCCGGGTGGCTCGGAGAAACCGCCGGGAAGGATTGACCGCCGGGCGGGTTTGTTGCGGGTTGGAGGCATGTCGCGTTCTGTTGTGCTTCGAGATTCCCCGCGCTGTATCCGGTGCCACCTGACGCCGCGCTGGTGCATCTGCGCCGGGCACCGGGAAATCGATTCTGTGCTACAGGTCGACGTGATGATGCATTTCATGGAATGCTATCGACCCAGCAGCACCGGGCACCTGATCAGGCGGGTGATGCCCGGGTCTAGACAGCACGTCTATCGCAAGGAACGGTTGCTGGAGCGCGAAGTCGTGGTGCTGCCCGACCGGGAATTGTGGATTCTCCATCCCCAGGGGGAACCGCTGCCGACCGGAGCGGATCCGACGCGCTTGCAAGTGCTGTTGCTCGATGCCTCATGGGTGCAGGCAACGGAGATGGCCCACCGTGTTTCGAAATGGGGCCGGCGGGTGC
>JAUXOH010000296.1 GCA_030682505.1 Candidatus Didemnitutus sp.
AAGAAGTCGAAGTTGGCGCGCTCTTTTTCGACGAGCGGCTCAATGGGCGCCATCATGATCGCCTTGCGCTTCAAATCGCTTTTGTCGCGCGCGGGGCAAACCTTATGGCACAGCGTGCAACCCGTGCAGTCCTCGGGCGCCACTTGAATCGTGTAGAGGTGATTGGGGACGTCATTGCTGCGCAGCTTGACGCTTTGAAACGACTCGGGCGCGCCGGCTACGGCGGCTTCGGGATACGCGGCGCACCGAATGGCCGCATGCGGGCAAACCAGCACGCATTTGTTGCACTGGATGCACAGGGTCGGATCCCAGGTTGGACTCTCGAGCGCAATGCTGCGTTTTTCCCACTTGGTGGTGGCGACGGGCCATGTGCCGTCCGGGGGAAACGCGCTCACGGGCAGGTCATCCCCCTTGTTGGCCAGCATCAGCGAGGTGACGCGCTGGACGAAATCGGGCGCCACTTGCGCGACCACCGCCGGGCGGGCGAATTTGGCAGTGACGGCAGCAGGGAGCGCCACTTCGTGCATCGCCGCGAGTGCGGCGTCCACGGCCGCTTCGTTCTTGGCGACGACGGCGTCGCCTTTCTTGCCGTAGGTTTTCTTGATCGCGTCTTTGATCGCGGTGATCGCCTCGTCACGCGGCAACACACCCGAGAGGGCGAAGAAGCACGTTTGCATCACGGTATTGATCTGTCCGCCCATGCCGGCGTCGCGGGCGACACTGTAGGCGTCGATCGTGTAGACCTTGAGCTTCAGCTTGAGAATGCGCTCCTGCGCTTCGCGCGGGAAACGGTCCCAGACTTTGTCGGCGGGCGTGGCGACATTGATCAGGAGCGTGCCGCCGGTCCGGGCCTGCGTGAGCACTTCCATGCGCTCGATGAAGGGGAAATGGTGCACCGCGACAAACCCGGCGCGACCGATGAGATAGGGGGCACGGATGGGCCGCGGACCGAAGCGCAAGTGTGAGACGGTCATTGCGCCGCTCTTCTTGGAATCGTAGACGAAGAATCCTTGGGCGTTCAGATCGGTGCCTTCACCGATGATCTTGATCGAATTCTTGTTGGCCCCGACGGTGCCGTCAGCGCCGAGTCCGTAGAACACCGCGCGTCTCGTCTCGTCGGTCTCGAGATCGAAGTCCGCGTCGTAGGGAATCGAGAGCTTGGTGACGTCGTCGTTGATGCCGACCGTGAAGCGCTTGAGGGGGGCGGGTGTGGAGAGATGATCAAACACGGCCTTGGCCATCGCCGGCGTGAATTCCTTGGAGCCCAGACCGTAACGGCCGCCGATGAGCTTGATCTCGTTGCGGCGGTCGCTTTCGAACAGCGCCGTGGCGACGTCGAGGAACAGCGGCTCGCCGAGTGCGCCCGGTTCTTTTGTGCGATCGAGCACGGCAACGTTCCGCACGGACTTTGGCAGCGCGGCGAGGAGAGCAACGGGATCGAGCGGACGATAGAGGCGCACCTTCAGGACGCCGGTGCGTTCGCCATTGGCGTTCAACCACGCCGCCGTTTCGGCCACCGTCTCAACTCCGGAACCCATGATGATGATGACGCGGTCGGCTTCCGGGTGGCCCTCGTAGTCAAACAGCTTGTAGGAACGACCGGTGCGAACGGCGAAAGAATCGAACAGCTCCTGCACGGCCTCGGGGACGGCGTCGTAATAGGCGTTGGCGGCTTCGCGGGCCTGGAAAAAAACGTCGGGGTTTTGAGCCGTGCCACGGATGGTGGGGCGGTCGGGGGTGAGGGCGTGTTGCCGAAAGGCTTCAACCCCACCGGGCGGCAGCAGCGCGCGCAAATCGTCGTCCGAGAGCAGTTCGATTTTTTGCACTTCGTGCGAAGTGCGGAAGCCGTCGAAGAAATGGATGAACGGCACGCGCGTGCGCAACGTCGCGGCATGGGAAATGGCGGCAAAGTCCTGCGCTTCCTGCACGGAACTGGCGCAAAGCATCGCCGTGCCGGTTTGACGGCAGGCCATGACGTCGCCGTGGTCGCAGAAAATCGAGAGGGCGTGGGTGGCGAGGGAACGCGCCGTCACGTGGAGCACGAAGGGGTGAAGTTCACCGGCAATCTTGTAGAGATTGGGGATCATCAGCAGGAGGCCCTGCGAGGCGGTGAATGAACTGGCGAGGGCCCCGGCTTGCAGCGCGCCGTGCAGCGCCCCGGCGGCACCGCCTTCGGATTGCATCTGGATTACCTCGGGAACGTGATTCCAGAGATTGGTGCGCTGTTGCGCGGACCACTCATCGACCCACTCGCCCATGGGCGAAGAGGGAGTGATCGGGTAAATGGCGAAGAGTTCGCTCAGGCGGAAGGCAACGGTGGCGACAGCTTCGTTGGCGTCCAGCGTGGCGGTCTGGTGAGTGGGACGTGAGATCATAGTGGAGGGCGTGGGTTGACCCCCTCCTTTTTACTCATCCTCGTCGCCTGCGACTGCGCATCACTTGTGCAATGATGCGCATACCGTGGGTGCTGTGTGTCAACGGGCTGCACCGCACTGCGTTAGCGAACGCGGTTCCGGCGAAAGATCAGCGCGAAACCAATGTGACTAGGCGCCGTCGCCGTCGCGTCGGGGATCAGCTGCGCCGGTCCGTTGTCCTCGCTCGTAGCCGACGGCGTGAACTCCGCCGAAGTAGGCCTTGCGCTCACCAATCATGATGTCGGTTGCCAGATTCTGCAGGGTCAGGGCCAACTGCTCGCGCCACGCCGTCGACGCTTCTGCGGCGGCAGGATACTTGAGATAGACGCGCGTGGCGGGCACGACATGCAAACGCGGAGCGGCCACCGCATCGCGCAAGGGCTGCCCGTCGAGACATCGCTGCGTGACTGGCGTCACGGCCGAGATGGTTCGTGCGCTGCCTGGCGACTTGGTGCAGTTGGCGTCGAGGGTCGAAGCTTCGCGTCCCACCGTCGCTCGGCAGAGTCGGTAACCAGCTGTAGGGATGACCGAGGCGTCCATAGGAGACCCACGACGGATTTGGCACCAGCAACTCGGCGTAGGCCAGTTGGGTGATGAACTTCAGCTCCTTGGAGCCGGAGCCGATAATCACTTGCGCGGCGGCAGGGTGAACCCGAGGGTACGGCGCAGGCATCCAGAGATCGACTCCTGCAACGGACGAAGTCCGCGCACGGGAAGATGGTCCTTTTGGTGCGCCGTCGCCAGAAGTGTTGCAACTACTTATGCCAGAACAGAAAAGGGAGATTTCCCCAAGCCGAACTTGAAGATCTTCCGGCCACTGGCTTGAAGGGCGTTGCTGCGCTCGTTGATGGCGAGGGTTGCGGAAGGAGGCAGGCCTTGCACAACCTGGTCAAGTGACGCCGATTGAAGAGGGGAGGGAGTCATTGCGAAAGTGTTGTCATCCAATCAAAACGGGCCCGTCTCGGAACGGAATTGGCCGGTGTCGGTTGCGACGATGAATTGCGTTAAGTTTCCCCTTGCCAACGGTGCGCGGCCTCTCTGTTTTCGTCCGCTCATCGTCATGCAAAAGACCAAGAAATCAGTCGCCAAGCGCTTCAAATTGTCCGGTACGGGCAAGCTGATCCGGCGCACGCCGGGCTTCCGTCAC
>JAUXOH010000310.1 GCA_030682505.1 Candidatus Didemnitutus sp.
CGGCACAAACAACTCCCACACGCCGGACGCGCCCAGCGGCCGCATCGGGTGGTAACGGGCGTCCCAGCCGTTGAAGTTGCCGACGATCGAGACCCGCGAGGCCGCGGGAGCCCAGACGGCAAAGGCCACGCCAGGGACGTCACCGAGCTGACGCACTTGCGCGCCGAGTTTTTCGTAGATGCGGTGCTCGTTGCCCTCGTTGAACAGGTAAAGGTCCTGTTCGCTCAATGTCGGCAGGAACGAGTAGGCGTTGTAAACTTGGTGGATGTCACCCCACCCCGTTCGGTAGCGCAGCTGGTAATGAAACACGTCCGCCTTGCCGGTGATGAAGACCTCGAAAAATCCCTCGGCGGAAAGTTGGGTCATCGGATGCGCGGGGGTTCCGGGAGCATCGAGTTCAACGACCTGGCAGGTCGATGCTCCCCGCACAAACGCCCGCACCACGACCCCTCGCTTGCGGCCGATCTTCGTCGGATGCATGCCCAACCACCCATGCGGGTTGGACTGGCGGTTCTCGAGAAAGGCTTCGAGTTCGTGGGGAGGGATGATCACGAGGCTGCCACCATTGTCCAACGCCCCGGGCCCGTCTAGAGAAATTCCTGTCCTCGAATTGCACAAATCATCATTGCCCCGCCGGGAACCACCCTCCAATTGAACGTGTCATGTCCCGTCTCGTGCCTCGTTTTCTTGTTGCCCTGCTGCTGGCCGCCCTCCTCCCGGCGGCGCTGTTGCGCGCCCAAACCAAGGCACCCGTCACGGCCTTGTCCGGAGCGACGGGTCGCGAAACGGTGTATGACGACGCCACCAAGCAACTCGTGTTGCGGGGCGATGCCCGAATCGTTTACGGCGACATCATTCTTACCGCCGACGAGATCCGTTACAGCCGCGACACCAATTCCGTCGATGCCCGCGGCCACTTTGTGCTGACCAACGCCAGCCGTCGCCTCGTGGCCGACGCGGGCACCTACAACCTCACGACGGGCATCTTGAAGGTGCAGAACCTGCGCGTCGGTGATTTCCCGATCTATGTCCGGGGCGAATCGGTCGAGGGCACGTTCGACGAGATGGTCTTCACGAACGCCACGATCTTCTTCCGGGAAGAAGCCGCCTATGCGCCTTCGCTCAAGGCCAAGCAGATCACTTATCGCCGCGGTCGCATCGTTTCCGGTGAAGGCCTGCAGCTCGGACTGCTCGGCGGCCACATTTTCAACCTGCCGCATTTCGAGCACGACCTCACCACCGAGCTCATCTCCCTCTTCTCCGGCAAGCTCGGTTATCGACGCAGTCTGGGCGCTTTCGTCGAAGCCAGCCTGCGCCTCCCCGTCGCGCAAGGCGTTCGCCTCGGAGGCGAGCTCGGACTCTACAGCTCCCGGGGGGTCATGATCGGCCCAGCGGCCACCTATCAGCGGAGCGCTGGCGACAACCAGATGAACGGAGGGCTCTCCTCCGGCTACATCAATGATTACGGCAATCGTCTGAATGACATCTTCGGCCGCCCGGTGCCGAAAGACCGCAGCTTCGTCGATTGGACGCACCACCACCAAGTGGGCTCGCGGATCAATCTGGATGGGCAGTTCAACTATTGGAGTGATTCTGAAGTGCTCCGTGATTTTCGCTCGAAGCGTTTCTTTCCGGTGCAGCAACCCGACTCGTTCTTCGAATCGGCCTATGCGGGCGATAATTTTCTCACCAGCGCGTTCCTGCGGGTGCACCCCAACCGCTTCCACCGCGTGCAGGAGCGCCTGCCCGAGCTGCGATTTGATCTTTTGCCCTCGGAGGCCCCGCTGGGTTTCTATGAGCGCCTCTCCGCGAGTTTTGCCGTGTTGGAAGAGGACTCCTATCTCGGTTCCGTCCGCCAGCGCTCAACGCGCTTCGACGCCTATTACGGCATCGAGCGCCCCTTTCCGCTCACGCCGTGGTTCACTTTCACCCCGGTGGCAGGCGCCCGGGTCACGCATTACACCCAGGCCGTCGGCGGCCGCAGCGACTACACGCGCACCTTGACCGAAGTCGGCTTCGATGCCCGCCTCCGCGCGGGCGGCACCTTTGACTACCGCAATGAGATCTGGGAAATCGACGGCCTCCGGCACTTGATCGAACCACGCCTCTCCTATCGCTACGCCCCGCGCGCCGACGCAGGCACGGCTTACATCCCCGCCATCGATCGCCGCGTCTTCTCCACTTACCTGCAGCCGCTCTCGATTGGCGATCGGCGCAATCTCGACGAGCTCGAGCGCCTGGACACGCTGCGCCTCGCGCTCCACAACACGCTGCTGACCCGCGACACCACGCTGGGTTCACGCGAACTCGCCTCGCTCAACCTCGCCGCCGACCATCGCTTTTCCCGCCAACCCGGTGATCGGCCGCTTTCTGATCTCCATACGGAGTTCAGCCTCACGCCGGCTTCGTGGGTGCGCTTCGAGGTCTTCCAGCGCTTCACTCCCAAAAACCGCTCCCAACAGGAACTCAATTACGCCCTCACGCTGGAAGATCAGGAATGGTGGTCGCTGCGCCTCAGCTCCTACTTCCTCAAGCAGGATTACGAGGAATACACCGTCGATTACCGGCACCGCCTCAACGAG
>JAUXOH010000311.1 GCA_030682505.1 Candidatus Didemnitutus sp.
GAGAAGGAGGCGGTCTTCTACCAACGCACCTGGGACTACCTCGCGGCGGCCGGCTTTGCCCAGTATGAGATCTCGAATTTCGCGCGACCCGGACACACCTGCCAGCACAACCTCAACACGTGGAGCATGCAGGAATGGGTGGGCTTCGGGCCTTCCGCTGCGTCGCAATTTGAGGGCTGGCGCGCGAGCAATCCCTCCGACCTTGCGGTGTGGCACACCGATGTCGCGGCCAGCCGGCGCGCCACGACCGACCGCACCGAATTGACGACGGAGCTCTTGGCCGCGGACAGTGTGATTTTTGGGCTGCGCGCGAATGCGGGAGTTTCACTGCCCTCCTTGCAACGCCGGTTTCCGACGCCGGCCTGGGCCGGCTTGCACGATTTGCTGCCACGCCTGTTGCTGGAAGGTCTGCTCGTTGCCTCGCCGGAGGGCCGGATTCAACTCACCGCCCGCGGACGTTTGTTGGCGGATGCCGTCGGCTCGGAAGTGCTTGAAGCCTTTGCCGCGGAACCAGAGGCTGGGCGTCCATGATTCGCGCGTTCGCCACCCCGGCTTTTCTGATTCTCGCCCTGCTGGGAGCCGGGTGCCAGACCCCGCCGTCCGCGCCGCCGCCGTTGGCGCCGCTCGTGGCTCGGTTCTATCTCGAAACCAAACCGGGTGACGCCGGCGTGCCGGTGACGCTGCCGCAGAGTGGCCTCACCATCACCGTGGCGCCCAAACCCGTGCTGGTGGAATACGACATCGTCAACGCCGAGATCGCCCAAGTGGAGCTGGGTCGGTGCTTGCTGGTGCAGGTTTCGCCGGCGGCCGCCCGCGATCTCTATCGCCTGACGGTTTCGGCGATGGGACGCCGGTTGCTGCTCGCCGTGAACGACCAATTCGTCGGCGCGCGCCCGATCGATGCCGCCTTGGCCGAGGGAGTGGTTTTCATCTTTCTTGAAATGCCGGACGATCAACTTCCTGAATTGGTGGCACGTCTGAAACTCACCTCGGCGAATCTCGCCGCCGCCGCGCACGAGGCGCGGAAACCATGAGCGGCTTCCGCTGGGCCGCATGGCGCCGCTGCGGGCTGGGCGCGGTGATGGTCGGGTTGTTCGTCACCTTTGCGCAGGCCCGGGTGGAAATCGTTTTCCCCACGGCCAACCAGGCGTGGGCGAACAACAACCTCGAGGCGTTCGTGCAAGCCACGGTTTCGGGCGATCCCGAGTCGGGTCTGTTCGGTTGCGTGCGCACGAACGGCACGCAGTTCCACGAGGGCCTCGACATCAAATCCCTGACGCGCGATCGGCGCGGCGAGGCGACGGATGAGATTTTCGCCGCGATGACTGGCATCGTCCGGCACATCAACCTGTCGCCGGGCGGCAGCAGCTACGGTCGCTACATCGTGATCGAACATCCCGATGAACAGCCGGCGGTCTACACGCTCTACGCCCATTTGGCGAAGGTGGAGCCGGGCGTCCGACCCGGTGTGCGCGTGGCGAGGGGCCAGACGATTGCCACGATGGGTCGGAGCGCGAGCGGTTCGGGCATTCCCAAGGACCGGGCTCACCTGCATTTCGAGATCGGGCTGCGGCTGACCGACCAGTTTCAATCCTGGTATGCCTTCCGCAAGTTCGGGAGCCCGAATGAACAGGGGGACTTCAACGGCATGAACCTGATGGGCGTCGATGCCCTGGACTTCCTGCGCCAGTGGCGGTCGGGTCGCGTCAGCACCTTTCAACACTACTTTGATCGGATGAAACCGGTGGTGAAATTCCGCGTCGCCACCACGCGCGTGCCGGACTTCATCCAACGCTACCCGGCGCTCCTGCGGAAACCGATTTCCGGCCTCGTCGCGGGCTGGGAGGTGGAGTGCAACGCGACCGGACTGCCATTTTCCTGGACCCCTCTTTCTGCGAATGAAGTGATCGGCTTCGCGCCCAACGAAGTGCGCATCCTCTCCGTCGACGCGGCGATTGAGCGGGCCACGCGCTGCAAGCAGTTGGTCAAACCGCGTCGGGGCGGGCACGGACCGGGCGACGATTTGCTCACCATGCTCCAGCTGGTGTTCGGCCTGCGCTGACGGATCAGCTTTGGGCGTGGCCGCGCCTCACTTGCTCGAGGATTTTCTTGAACTCCGGGAGGTCGCGCAGGATCTCCAGGTCGGGATCCTGCTGCATCCAGCGATGATCGTCGTAGCCGAGTTCGAGAGCCTTGCGCAGCGTCGTCAGGGCATCGCCCGCGCGGTTGCTCAAAGCCAGGCTGCAGGCCAGATTGTAGTGGGCGAGGTCGCTCTCCGGCTGGAGCCGGACCATCTTGCGGTCCATCTTCAAGCCGTCGGCAATGCGCCCGGTCTTCGTATACAGGCCGCCCAGCAAACCGATGACATCGGTGTAACGCGGGCACCGGCGATGAACCGACTCAAAAAAGCTGATCTCGAAGGTGGGGTCGGATTTCGACTGGCGGGTCATGCTTACTTGGTGCGGTTGGGACAGCGGCGGCGCTCGTGGAACGCGATGCATTGCGCGCTCACCTGCAACCGCTGCGAGACGGGCTTGAGGCCGAGCTTGGAGGAAACCGTGCTGCCATACCATTCCATGAACGGCGCGCTGATCTCGAAGATGCGGTCGCAATCGACACAGACGACCTGCGCCACCTGGGTGTTGTTCGTGGCCGGCAGGTAGAACTTTTCGCCGCGACCGATGTCGACCTCGCGCAACAGGGCGCTCTCGGTCATGATCGGCAGGGTGCGGTAAACGGTGGCGCGGGAGACGGAATCGTCGATCGCCCGGGCGTGGTCGAGCAGCTGTTCGGCCGTGAAGTGCTCGGTCTGGGCGAAGGCGGCATCAAAAATCGCCAAACGCTGACTGGTCACGCGCAGGCCTTTCGTGCCCAGATAGGCTTGGAATTTTTCGCGGGCTGCGTCGACGCTCACGGGTGCAGTGTCGTGTGCGGTTTTTCCGAGTGTCAATGCGGAACACTGGGCGCGAATTGTCCGAAGCAAAGCGTTGCTCCGGAACCGCCGGGGCCTTCACCTATGCCCCATGATCGTGGCCATCCAGCCGCTCGCGGGTTTCGACAAGCTCCTCCACTACCGGGTGCCGGAGGCGTTGCGCGCTGATCTGGAGACCGGGGCGCTGGTGAACATCCCCATCGGGAACCGGCACCACATCGGGCTGGTGCTGGCCCTCAATGCCGTGCCCGACGTGGCCCTGGCGAAACTGAAACCCATCACCGGCATCTTGCATCAGTATCCCGCCTTGACGCCGGACCTGCTCGAACTGGCGCGGTGGATGCACACTTACTACGCCGCCCGGATGGAGTCGGTCCTCGAGGCGATGATTCCCGGGGCGGTGCGGGACGGCGCGCGGATGAAGCACGACAAGTATCTCGCCGTCGCCCAGGCCCTGACCGCGGCCGAGCACGCCGCGCTGGCGAAGCGCGCCCCGAAACAGGCCAAGGTCTACGATTTCCTGAAGCAGCAGTTCAAGCCGGCCAAGAAATCCTTGGTGCTCTCCCGGCTCGGCACCACCGCTTCGGTCGTGAGCGCGCTGGTGAAACACGGCTGCGTCCGCGAGGAATTGCGCCACGTTGAACGCGTGGCCTACGCCGATGGCTGGTCGGGCGGCGAAGTGGTGACGGCACTCCCGCCGGAGTTGAATCCGGAACAGGCCACGGTCGTGAACTCCGTGGCCGCGAGTCTGGCCGCAAAAAAATTCGCGGTGCACCTGCTCAACGGCGTGACGGGTTCGGGCAAGACCGAGGTCTACCTGCGGGCCGTTGAAACCGTGCTGGCGGCCGGCGGCAGCGCGATCTACCTCGTGCCGGAGGTCGCCCTCACGCCGCAAACCGTCGCGCGGTTGCGCGGGCGCTTCGAAGCCATCGGCCACCAGACCGTCGTGTGGCACAGCCACCTCAGCGAAGGCGAGCGGCTCGATGGGTGGACGGCGCTCGCGTCAGGGCAGGCACGGGTGGTCGTCGGCGCGCGCTCCGCCGTGTTCGCGCCCGTGCGCGACTTGCGGCTGATCGTCGTCGATGAAGAACACGAACCGGCCTACAAGCAGGACGAAACGCCGCGTTACCACGGTCGCGATGTCGCGGTGTATCGGGCGAAGTTGGCGAAGGCCGTCTGCGTGCTCGGCTCAGCCACTCCGTCTCTGGAATCGGTCGCCAACGTGCGGGCCGGCAAATATCAACTCGACCGCCTGACCAAGCGCGTCGACGACAAGAAGCTGCCCGACATCCAGATCGTGGACATGCGGATCGAGGTCATGCGCCAGCGCGGAATGGTCACGTTGTCCCGGCTGCTCGTGAACCACATGCACCAGCGCTTCGAGCGTCGCGAGCAGACGATTTTGTTTCTCAACC
>JAUXOH010000320.1 GCA_030682505.1 Candidatus Didemnitutus sp.
AGGGATTGCGCGGGTGGATGACGAGCGAGACGCCGGCGGCGTGAAAGGGTTTGCCCGCGAGCTCGGGGCGCTGCGCAGTGGCGGAGGGCGGCAGCGTGGCACCGGAGATCTGGGAAAACCCGACGCCGGCCTTTTCAAACACCGCCCCATCGTTCAAAATGCGCGAGCGTCCGCCGCCGCCTTCCTCGCGCGTCCAACGGTCCTCCGAAAACTCAGCGCCGCCATCTTCCCGGGCCAAGGCGCCGCAGATATCGTCCTGCAGCGCGAGGAGATAGCTGACGACGGCGTTGAGATCGGGAGCGGACATGCGTGGTTGGCTAAGAAAAGCCGACCGCGGGCGGTCAGCAAACCTTATAGCAAGGGTAGCAATCCCCGGTCGGTGCCGCCGTGCACCGGTTGCGGAGGACGGGGCGAATCTTGTCGCGGGCACCCGTCCGACTCATTCCGGCCCGGGGGGCCTTGACGACTTTGGTAAAGTCCGGGGTCGACAGGCCCGAATTGGGCTCGTTTTCTTCCCCTTCGCGCGATCCACCATGCTGACCACCCTTGCCGCCACGGGCTTTACCGTCGCTTTTTTCCACGCCGCCATTCCGACGCACTGGCTCCCGTTTGTGCTGGTCGCGCGGGCGCGGGGCTGGACGCAGGGCAAGACCCTGGCCGTCGCGGCCTTTGCGGGCCTCGGCCACGTGGCGCTGACCAGCTTGCTCGGCCTGGCCATCGCGTGGTTCGGTTTTCAAATCGACGAGCATGCCGGGGAACTTTTCCCGAAGGTGGCGGGCGGGATCCTGCTCGCGATCGGCTTGTGGTATTTCTGGCGGCAATTACGCGGCGGAGTGCTGCATCACCATGCTCCGGGCGGACATCACCAACCGAGCGAGCGGTGTGGACACGAGGCCGAGCACAGTCATTGGGATGAAGAGCTCAAGGGCTCCGAACTGGTCTCGAACCGCACCGGTGACGGGGCGGCGATTGGCGGGCTGTTCATGATGCTCACCCTGTCGCCCTGCGAGGGCTTCCTGCCGGTTTATCTCTCGGGCGTGCAATATGGCTGGCACGGGTTTTTTGTCCTGAGCGGCATTCTCGCGGTGGCGACGCTCGCGGGCATGATGCTCTTTACGTGGCTGACGCTGGTGGGCTTTTCCCGACTTCCGGTGCAGAAACTTGAACGCGTCGAAGCGGGGCTGCTCGGCGTGATTTTCACGGTGCTCGGCGTGATGATGCTGCTGGTCGAACACGGCGGCCACTGAGCCGGCTGGAGTTACGGAGAGGGAGGCCGGTGGCCCGCGGCGCGTTCGCCCGTCTCGGCATCGAGAATGGCGCGCAACTGCACGATCACGGGGTGATGCGCCGTGTGCGCCTGGCCGTACGGCAGGTTGAACGCGTAATCAAAATCCGCCGGGTTGCTCCCTTGGTTGTGCTGCAGGATCGTCTCGAGCTTGTCGACGGCCTTGACGAACTTGGCTTCGGGCGAGGCGGCGGCGTTGTATTCCTCCCAGAGCGCGACGATCTGCTGCCGGGCCGCAGTGGGGGCGGGTTCGAGCAGTTGCAACAGGTCGCGACGTTCCTGTTCCACTTTCGGGGGCGCGCCGACTTGCGCCACCGCGGAGATGTCGCCGCTGATGGCTTCGCCGAGATCGTGGACGATCGCGATGCCCAGCACGCGGCCGAAATCAAGGTCCGGAAACCATGGCCGCAGGCTGAGCGCAAACAGACACAGCCGCCACGTATGCTCCGCCGTGCTTTCCTGTTTGCCCTCGGAGGTCCACGCCGTGCGCGTGACGGTCTTCAGGCGTTCGGCGTGCCGCAGGAAGGCGAGCAGTCCATGGATCTCGTCCGGTTTCATCGGGAAACCGGAGGAGTGAACGCGTCCGTTGCGCGGGCGCAACCGTCGAGTGGTCCCCTCAAGCCGCCGGGCCGAAGGTCAGGCGGGCGACGAGGGCGGCACCGATGGCCTGGGAAAGTTCGCCGAGCGTGGCGGGAACGACCTTGAGCTTCGTGTGCTGGGTCGGCCACAGGTAGGGCAGAGCGGCGTCGCGGATCCCGGCGAGGTAGCGCGCGCGAAACTCCGGCGTGGTGGCGTCGGGATCGATCAGCCCGCCGCCGATCACCACAAATTCAGGGTCCAGCGCCATGGCGAGGTTGGCCACATGCAGGCCGAGCGCGCGCGCCTGGAAGTCGAAGATCTCGAGCGCGAGGGCGTCCCCCTTTTGCGCCAGCCCGCGGAGGGACAACGCCTGTTCCTTCGGTGGCAGCGCCGAGCCGGCCAGGGCGTGTCCCGGATGGTGGGCGAGTTTTTCCGCGAGCAGCTGGGGCAGGCCGGAAATGGTGGTGTAGGCTTCGATGCAACCCCAGTCGCGGCCGCAACCGCATTGAAACGGCCGGATGCCGCCGAGCAGATGCAGGGGCGCGGGCATGTGCCCGCCTTCCATGCCGGAAATCGTGTCGCCCTCGAGGGGGGCGCCTTGGGGATCCACGTAGGCCACCCCCAGACCGGAGCCCGGCGCCAGCATGAGCACGCCCGCCTTGCGGCCCGCGCACACGCGATGGGCTTCCGCCACGCCGCCGTAATTGCCGTCGTTGCCCACGACGAGGGGAACGGCCCGGCCGGCAGCCTCCGCCAGCGCGCGGCCGTAGTCCGCGTGAAAATCCCAACCGGCGAAACTGGCCGGCAAATTGGGCGAACGCCCCAAGACGCCGTAACGGTCGTAGGGTCCGGGCATCGCGAGGCCGACGGCCTGCACCTGGTTCCACGTCAGTTGATTCTCGGCGAGGAAACCATTCACGCCGGCAATCCATCCCGCCACGACGGCGGCGGTGCCCGCCGCGGAGTTGGTGGAGCTTTGCCGCAGCGAGTGGGAAATGATTGAGCCGTCGGCAAAGATGCCTCCGGTCTTGGCGGTGGTGGCACCGCTGTCAGTGCCGAGAAAGATCTGGTCGCGGGACATGGCGGGGGGGATGGGCGCAGCTTGCACCCACCGGAAGCCTTGGCAAGGCCCGGGCGGGTCAATGCTGGCAGACGCGGCCGGGATCGACCGTGAAGCCCGTGTCCGGTCCGGCGAACTTGCCTTTGGCGGCCAGAAAATCGACCAGACCGGCGGCGGTCAGGTCGGCGGCGGAGCAGGTGTGGTAGCGCGCCTCGGCCCCGAACTCGGCGACGATGAACGCCGCGAGCGACTCGCGGGTGAAGGTGCGGCCCGACGCAAGGATCAGGCTCATGACTTGGTGACCGTGGATTTCAGTAATCATCGCGTCATGAAACCAGAATTGCGCGGTCCCGGCTGCGCAGCGATTGCTGCGTGCTGGTCAACTGGTGCATCGTCGCGGTCAACGCGCGAGGAGTTGTTTGGCGAGGAAGGCGGACTGGAGCGCGGCGAGGTCCTTCAGGCCGTTGCGCGCAATGCCCAGAAGGCCGTCGAGATCTTCCTGCGAAAACGTCGCTTCCTCACCGGCGCCCTGCACTTCCACGAACTGGCCGCGCCCGGTCATCACGACATTGAAGTCCACCGAGGCGTCCTTGTCCTCCACATAGTTGAGGTCGAGGAGCTTGTGGTCCTGAAAGATGCCGACGCTCACGGCGGCGACGGAGTCGGCGAGCGGGTTCACCGCCAGGCGCTTGGCATCGAGGAGTTTTTGGATGGCCAGCCGGGAGGCGAGGTAGGCTCCGGTGATCGACGCCGTGCGCGTGCCGCCGTCGGCCTGCAGGACATCGCAATCCACCCAGAGGGTGTTTTCGCCGAGTTTTTTCAGGTCGATGACCGCGCGCAAGGAGCGGCCGATGAGGCGCTGGATTTCGACCGTGCGACCGTCGATCTTGCCCTTGGCGATGTCGCGCGGTTTGCGATCGAGGGTCGAGTAGGGCAGCATGGAATACTCGGCGGTCAACCAACCCCCGGGCACGCCTTGTTGCCGCATCCAGGCGGGCACCTTGGGTTCGATCATCGCGGAGCAAATGACGCGCGTGTTGCCAAAACCGATGAGCACCGAGCCAGAGGCGTGCGGTGCGATGTTGGCTTCGATCGTGATGGGGCGGAGCTGGTCGAAGGTGCGACCGTCCGGACGTGAAAATGTCGACATGGCGCTAGCAGACCGTCCGCTCGTTTCCGGCGCAAGGCCAGAAGCGGCTCACGCGCGCCGGCTCACGAAGGATTCTCCAGCTCCTCGAGCTCGGAGGGGTCCGGCTTGATCAATTCCTGGGCCGAAAGGACTTTGTGCTTCGTCCCGGGCTGGGCGGACTGCGCCTCCATATGGGCGATCAGGCGGTCGTTGAATTCCTTGGCAGGGTCGTGGCCGATTTTCTTGAGCGCCTGCACCATGGCCGCGACTTCGATCAGGCGGGCAATGTCGCGCCCGGGACGGACGTAGAATTCGATGTGGGGCAGGTTCCGTCCGAGGATCTCGTAGAAGTTCTCCTCGAGGCCGGTGCGCTCCTCGATCACGTCGGGGGTCCACTCCTTCAGGGTGACGACCATGTCGATGCGCTTTTCGATCCGGATGCTGTTCACGCCGAAAATCTCGGCGATGTTGATGATGCCGATGCCGCGGCACTCCATGTAGCCGCGGTTGAGGTCGCGCGAGTTGGCGATGAGTTCGCGTTCGTCGACCAGGCGGATCACCGTGAGGTCGTCGGCCACCAGCGAGTGGCCGCGGACGATGAGGGCGAGGGCGCACTCGGACTTGCCGATGCCGCTGTCGCCGCGGATCATCACCCCGATGCCGCGAACGTCCAGCATCGTGGCGTGCTCCGTGCCGGAGGGGGCGAACTCGTTGTCGATGCACAGCGTCGCGGCGTTCACGAAATTCATCGTGATCATCGTCGTCCGGAAGATCGGCAGGTGCAGTTCCTGCGCCACGGCCAGCATCGGGTGGGTGGGGTGGTAATTGCGGGTGAGCACGAGGCAGGGGATGCCGCGCTTCACCATCTCGTTGAAGATCTGCACCTGCTCTTTCTGCGAGAGGGTCTTCAGGAAAGTCATCTCGGCCGCGCCGAGAACCTGAATGCGCTTGTTCGCGAAATACTTGAAGAACCCGGTGAGCGCCAGCGAGGGGCGGTTGATCGAGCCCTCCTTGATCAGGCGGTGCAGGCCGTCCTCCCCCGTGACAAGTTCCAGTTGGAGCTTGTCCTGGTATGTCTCGTAGAAATGCGCGACGGTGATGCCGTTGATGGCTTTGGTGGGCATGGGAAACGGAGGCGGGCGGCGGACTACGGGCAGCTTTCAGCTAATTGTTGCTGAGGCAAGTCGCTGATTGCCGGACCGGCCGGGGCCGGGCTAGAGGTTGAAGTCCTTGCCGAGATAGAGTTCACGGGCCTGCGGGTCGCTGATGAGGAAGTCGCCGGAACCCTCGGTCATGACCTTGCCCTTGTGAATGATGTAGCCGCGATCGACGATGCGGAGGGTTTCGCGGACGTTGTGATCCGAGATCAGCACGCCGATCCCGCGTGCGCGGAGATCGAGGATGATCTTCTGCACCTCGGCGACGGAAATGGGATCCACGCCGGCAAAGGGTTCGTCCATCAGCAGGAAGCGGGGTCGGGTGACCAGCGCGCGCGCGATCTCGAGTCGCCGCCGTTCTCCGCCCGACAAGGTGTAGGCCGGCTGGTCGGCGAGATGGGAGATGCTTAACTCGGCCAAGTGGTGCGCCACGAGGGCCGCCCGATCGCGGGTGGAGACGTTGCGCAGCGTCTCGACGATCGCGAGGACGTTCTGGGCGACGGTGAGTTTGCGGAAGATCGAGGCCTCTTGCGGGAGATAACCCACGCCGAGCCGGGCCCGGCGATGCATGCGCAGATGGGTCGCGTCCTGACCGTTGATGAAAACGTGGCCACCGGTGGCGGGCACAAGGCCGACGACCATGTAGAAGGTCGTGGTCTTGCCCGCGCCGTTGGGGCCGAGCAGGCCGACGACCTCGCCGGCCCGGACGCGAATATTAATGCCATTGACGACCGTGCGGGCGCCGTAGGTCTTGACCAACCCTTCGGTATGGATCTCGAACTCGGAAGTGGGCGTGGCGACCATGCTCAACGTTGCTTCGGGTTCGCGGCGGATTCCTCGAGCGGCTTGTCTTTCTCGAAGCCGAGGTCCTTCACCGGCGGACCGACGATGCGCACGTTCGTGCCGCGCACCTGGCGCTCGCCGCGCAGGAGGAGAAGTTCGTCGCCCGTCCAGGTCCAGCCGACCCCGCGGTCGGTCACGACGGGCTTGAGCGTCAGGATGATCTTGTCGTCGCCGGGCAGCACGACGGCGTGGCCACAGGTGGCCTCGCGATCACCCTGCACGATGTGCACATTGCCTGTGGCGATGAGGGATTTGAATTTTTCCACCGTGCCGATGGCGGCGGAGGCATCCGCGCTGCGCAGGGCCACGACTTCCAGGCGGTCGCACGTCAGCTTCATGTTGGTGCCGGTGACCACGACGTTCCCGGTGAAGAGCGACGACGTCTCGGTGTCCGTGCTCCGCATGTCGAGCAGCTGGCTCTCGATCACGGTGGGTTGCTCGGCGCCGCTCTGGGCGAGGGCGGGCGCGGCCGCGGCGCACAGGAGGAGGAAGAAACGAAGAGGATTCATTGCAGAAAGTTGGCCAGCTGGGCGCGGAAGGCTACGCGCACGTTCTGGGTAATCAAAACCCTTTTCTCCCGGTGGTCGTAGCGCCAGTTCTCGCCGGAGGCCTCAAATTCGTCGTTGATGACGCGGATGGTGCTGTCACCGGAAATGGTTTGATCGTCGGGCTGCAGCAGGGCGGACGGGCTGAGAATCATGGTCTCGATCTTCTCCGTCCGATCGCCGCTGAAGAGCGTCATGGTCAGCCCGAGCACCTGAATTTGATTCGCGCCGAGCAGGCGTGCTTCCGATCCGCGCACCATCGAGGTGCGAAAACCGTCCGGCGTGAACGACGGCAGGCGAAAATTGACGATCGGGGCGTCGGAAGAAACGCGCGTCGGCACCTGCGCCGTCGCCGCCGGGCTGAGCGCGGCCAGCAGGCCGAGCACCACGGTGGCCGATGCCCGGAGGGAACGCAGGCGGTTGAGCGGGGATGAGGGACGAGGAAACATCACGGAACCGCTTTCTGACCGCGAGCAGTGAGGATTTGTTCACACACTTCGCGCACGGCGCCGTGACCTGCCGGCCGCGCCGGGAAAAAATCGGCGGCTTTCAAGGCGGAGGGCATCGCTTGGGCGGGTGCCACCCCGATGCCGGCCCAGCCAATGGCGGAGGCGTCGATGTCGTCGTCTCCCATGTAGGCGATCTGCGCCGCGGTCAGTCCGAGTTCGGCGGCGAGTTCCTGCAAGGCCATGAGTTTGTCGGTGCGCCCCTGGAGCACATGGGGAATCTGCAGCTCCTTGGCTCTCGCCGTGGTGGCGGCGGACGGCCGTCCGGAAATCCACGCGACGAGGCAACCGGCCCGGCGCAGCTGCACCAGACCCATGCCGTCGAGAATGGAAAAGACCTTTGATTCCGTGCCGTCCGAATGGATGCGCACCGTGCCGTCGGTCAGCACGCCGTCGACGTCCATCGCAAACAACTGAATCCCCCGCCAACGGGAGCGGGAGGGATCGGCACTGCGGGATGCGGATGGGGATTTCGCCACGGCAACGGGAGCTTGGGTGCCCCGGGGGCGGGCGCCAATCAGAATCCCGAGATTCGCTCAACCCATCCAGGCGGCGATGGCCTCGATGATCTTCTCCTGGCTCGGGCGGTAGATTTTCTCGAGCTCGGGGGCGAAGGGCACGGGCACGTCCAGCGCGGCGATGCGCAGCGGCGGGGCCTTGAGCGAGGCGAAATTCTCCTCGGTCAGGCGGGCCACCAGCTCGGCGCCGAAGCCGTGGGTCTTGCGGCCTTCATGCACTATGACCAAACGGCCGGTGCGGGCGACCGAGGCGTAGATCGCATCGAGTTTCAACGGTGACAGCGCCCGCAAATCGAAGAGATCGAAGGTGGTCTCGTATTCCTCCTCGAAGTAGGTGCAGGCCTCGCGGCAATGCAGGGTCATTTCGCCATAGGTGACGATCGTGGCGAAGTCGCCGGAGCGCAGCAGCCGGGGTTGCCAGATCTCGCGGTAATTCGGATCGAACTGCACCGGTTGTTTGCCGCGGCGGTAGAGGCCCTTGTGTTCGAACAGAATGACGGGGTTCTCGTCCTCGTAGGCGGCGAGGAGAGCATTGAAGGCGTCCTGCGGGGTGGAGGGGTAAAGCGCCTTGAGGCCGGGGAAGGAGAGATACGCGGCTTCGAGTTCCTGGGAGTGGAAGGAGCCGAAGGTGAGTCCGCCGCCGCAGGGGAAACGGAAAACCACCGGCACTTTCTGACCCGCGCGGAAGTGGTAGGTGGCGGCGTTGAGGACGATCTGGGTGGTGGCGTCGGTGGCGAAATCGGCGAACTGGAATTCCTCGATCGGACGATGGCCGTTGCAGGCCATGCCGATGGCATAGCCGGTGGTGGCGGATTCGCACAGCGGCGTGCTGAAGACGCGCGAGCGGCCAAAGGTCTTGAGCAGGCCTTCCGTGACCTTGAAGGCGCCGCCGTAGGTGCCGATGTCCTGGCCGAGCACGAGCGATTCGGGGCGCTCGGTGAGAATCTTGTGCAGCGCGCGGTTGATCGCCTGCGCCATGGTCATCTTTTCCGCGGTCGCGGGTTCGGTGCCCCACGGCATCGGACCGGCATCCGGCGCGTAGAGGTCGAGGAGCATGTCGCCGGTCTCCACCGGCGGCAGGGCCATCGCGGCCTTGATGCTGGCTTCGACAAACTCGCCGACCTCGGCGTCGATCGCGTCGAGTTGCGCCCCGAGTCCTTCCGCGGCGAGTTGCGCGCGCCAGGGCGGCAGGGGATCCTGCGCGAGGATGGCGTCGGCCTCACCGGGCTGCATGTAGTCGCAGGTGTCGTAGGCCGCATGGCCGCGCAGGCGGAAGGTGTGGGCCTCGATCAAAATCGGGCGCGAGGTGGAGCGGGCGCGTTCGATCGCCGCACCGAGCACCCGCAGGACATTCTCCGGATCGGCGCAGTTCATCTCGAGGCCTTCCATGCCGTAGCCGTGCGCGCGCTCAAAAAGGTTGGGCGAGACAAACTGTTCGCTCACGGGTGTCGAGTAGGCGTATTGGTTGTTCTCGATCACGAAAACCACGGGCGCGTTGATCAACGCCGCGAGGTTGAGGGATTCGTGGATGTCGCCGGTGGAGCTGGAGCCGTCGCCGAAGAAGGTGAAACCGACGGCGTTCTTCCCGAGGCGGCGCTGAGAATCCACGGCGCCGATCACGTTCGAGAGCATGATGCCGAGATGCGAGATCATCGGCAGGCTGCGGTTCTTCGGGTCGCCGTGATGGATGTTGCCCTCGCGCGCCTTGGTGGGGCTGCCGCTGTTGGCGAAATACTGCGCGAGGTGGTCGCCGAGGTGGTCGCTCCACACGAGATGGCCGCCAAAGTCGCGGTGCGAAAACGACACCACGTCGACCGCCTTGTCGGCGAGCAGGGCCAGGGGGCAGATCAGCGCTTCGTTGCCCTGGCCGCCCGTCACGGTCCCGCGGATGAGACCCTGGCGGAAGAGATCGAGAATCCGGTTGTCGCCCGTGCGGGCGAGGCGCATCCACGCGTAAAGCTGGAGCAAGGTTGCCGTGCGGTCCCGCTCGAGGTCGGCGAGGCGCACGTCGCGGCGGGCAAAGGTGGCTGGAGGCGTGGGGAACGTCATCTTTCCCTGAGGAAAGTGGGAGTGTGGGCCGCGGCGGCGAGGAAAAACTCCGCGCGCCGGGCCGGTCGTGGACCTCAGACCTCGAAGCTGTCGCCGGGGGCCATCACTTTGACTTGGTGCCCGCCGGTGCCGGCGAGCCGGGCGAAGGCGCCGGCATCCTGCGCGATGATGGGCCAGGTGTTGTAGTGCATCGGGACAGCGAGCTTGGCCTTGAGGAACTCGAGGGCGAGCAACGCGTCGTGGGGGCCCATGGTGAAGTTGTCGCCGATCGGAATCAGGGCGACGTCGAGGCCGGCATTGCCGATCAGCTGCATGTCGAGGAACACGGCCGTGTCGCCGGCATGGTAGATGTTCTTTTGATCCGCCGAAATCAGGAGTCCGCACGGCACGCCCATGTAGCGCGGGTTCTCCCCGGCCTCGATGCTCGAGGTGTGGTGGGCGAGGGTGAGTTTGACGCGGCCGAAGGGGAAGGTGTGGCCGCCGCCGGGATTCATGCCGTGGGTCCGCGCGCCCTTGGCGGTGAAATATTCGGCGATCTCGTAGTTGGCGATGATCGTGGCGTCGCAGCGTTTCGCCAGCGCGAGGGCATCGCCGCTGTGGTCCTCGTGACCGTGGGAAACGAGCACGTAGTCGCAGCTGATCTGGTCCACGCTGGTGGAGCAGGACGGGTTGCCGGTGAAGAACGGATCGATCACCAACCGGGCGTGGGAAGTTTCGAGCAGGAAGCTGGAGTGTCCAAAATAGGTGAGACGCATGGGGGCGGTGGGTTGAGGGCGGGGGCTATTCGGCGACCGTGCGGGAAATCTGGTCGAGCTCGGCCATGACCGCCGGGGTCAGGCGTTCCATGATCCCGATCGTCGCGAGGTTTTCCTGGAGCTGCTCGACCTTGGAGGCGCCGGTGATGACGGTGCTGACCTGGGGATTCTTCAGGCACCAGGCGATGGCGAGGCGGGGCAGCGGGGTGTCGATGCCCGCGGCGACGGCGGCGAATTTCTTGATCGCGGCCAGTTTCTTCTCGGTGCCGAAACCGGTGAGGCGCTTCTTCAGCCACTCGAGGCTTTCCATGTGCAGGCGCGAATCCTCCGGAATGCCGTCGTTGTATTTGCCGGTGAGCAAGCCGCTCGCGAGGGGTGACCAGATGGTGGTGCCCATGCCGCGTTCCTTGAGCACGGGCGTCAGTTCCTTCTCGAAACGGGAACGATGGAAGAGATTGTATTGCGGCTGTTCCACGACCGGGGCGTGGAAGTTGTATTTGGCGCAGAGTTCGTGGGCCTCGGTGATTTGCGCCGCGGTCCATTCACTCGTGCCCCAGTAGAGCACCTTGCCCTGGATGATGAGATCATGCATCGCGCGCACTGTCTCGAGCAGCGGGGTGTCGGGGTCGGCGCGATGGCAGAAAAACAGGTCGAGGTAGTCGGCCTGCAAGCGGCGCAAACTCCCGTGGCAACCCTCGATCACATGCTTGCGCGAGAGCCCCATCTCGTTGGGCCCTTCGCTTTCCGCGCCGAAATACACCTTGCTCGACAGGACGTAGCTGCTGCGGCGCCAGCCGGAGTTCTTGAGTATCTCGCCCATCACGGTCTCCGCCCGGCCGTCGGCGTAGGTCTCGGCGTTGTCAAAAAAGTTGACGCCCGCGCCGTAGGCGGCGTGCAGCAGATCACGGGCAACCTCCGTGCTCACTTGGTTGCCAAAGGTCACCCACGCGCCGAACGAGAGCGCAGAGACCTTCAATCCAGAGGCACCGAGACGGCGGTAGGGCATTTCCATGACCTGACCTTGGAGCACGCGGAGGCGTTTGTCTAACGCGAGTTGACGTCCGTGAGGAATCTCTGCGCGGCGACGTGGTCCGCCTGCACGAGGCCGTGGCTGGCGGCGTGCACGCAGACCTCGACCTCGGCCCCGGCCTCGCGCAGCAGGCGGGCGAGCCGTTCCGGGTGGTCGACCGGTGTGATGGGGTCGAACTGGCCGGTGGAGATCAGGACGCGCTTGCCCGAGAGCGGGGGGACGGAGGCGGGTTGCAACACGAC
>JAUXOH010000333.1 GCA_030682505.1 Candidatus Didemnitutus sp.
TTCGTGGTTGAGGAAGAAGAGCGATTACGGCCTAGCGGTGGTTGACGGGAGTTTCTATGCGCTCAACTTTCCGCTGCACCGCTTGACGTTCGCCGCCACTTGGCGGATGGGTGGGGGCTTTGAGCTGCGCTCCGACAATGAATACCGGGTGCAGGAGCAGAACAGTCTCAGGACAATGGGCGGGCGACACGCTTTGCTTTCGTCCGCGGGCATTTACTTCTCACCCCTTGCTGTCCGCGGATGGGAATGCTCCGTGTTGGTGGATAATTTGTGGAATTCTGACTTTCAAGAGGTGCCCGCGGTCAAGGCACCCCGCCGGCAGATTGCGGCAGGGATTTCGACGCGTTGGTAACTTCCGATTACAAGGAAAGAATCTGATTCCAGCGTGACGGTTTTTACTGGAAAAAACGCCCGCGCCGGCAATCTTCCCGAGCAGCTACTCCCACTATGACCATCTGGATTATTCTCATTATCATTCCCATGCTGTTCGGTCTCTACGCGCAAATGCGCGTGACGAGCGCCTACAAGAAAAACGTCCGAATTCCTTCGCGCGGACGCATCAGTGGCCGCGAGGCCGCGGCAGCAGTGATGGAGAGTGCGGGCGTTCACGACATCAAGATTGTCCGCGTGGCGGGTCAGTTGACTGACCATTATGATCCGTCGAAGCGCCTGCTGGCGTTGTCCGAACACAATTACGACGGCACCAGCCTCGCGGCTCTGGGAGTTGCAGCCCACGAAGCCGGCCACGCGATCCAGGACAAGGTCGGTTACGGCATGATGCGCATTCGGCAGACGCTCGTTCCAGCGACCCAATTCTCCTCGGGGGCTTCCCAGTTTCTGATCATTGCCGGCATTTTGCTCGGCGCAAAAGGGCTGGGCGGGATCTTTCTTACCATCGGCGCGGTGGCATTGGCGGTGATCTGCCTTTTCCAGCTCGTCACCCTGCCGGTCGAGTTTGACGCCAGCCGTAGGGCCAAGCTCCAACTCGTCCATCTCGGCATCATTGAGCGGGACGAGATGAAGGGAGTTCATGAGACGCTCGACGCTGCCGCACTGACCTATGTCGCCGCATTCGTGGCGTCGCTGGGCAGCTTGCTCCACATCCTGATGATCTTGAGCGGCCGACGCGACTGAGACTTGGCTGATCTCCCGTTCGGTCTCGCAGGCTGGCGCTTTTGCATGGCGGAAGGGGAGGGATTCGAACCCCCGGAACCCTTGCGGGCTCAGCGGTTTTCAAGACCGCCGCGATAGACCACTCTGCCACCCTTCCGAAATACGTGTGATTCGGCTGGCAGCGTTGGGGGATTTTTTTAAGTGTCCAGCCTGCAAACTCGCTCGCTGGGCCAGGCGGCGTGAACCCCGCCATGGCCGCTTCAGTTCCGATTGTCGCAGAGATGCAGGGAATGTATGGACCGTTCACGATGGCTGAGCGCGTCCTTCAGAAGATCTGGCTGCAACAGGACTTCGTGGCTCGCGGAGTAGTGCTGACTGACGGTCGTTCGCTTGAGGTGAGTTCGCCGGGCCGGTGGAATTTGCTCGGCGGGCCCGATTTTTTGCAGGCCCGGCTGAGCATCGCGGGGCGCGAGGTGGTGGGTGATGTTGAAGTGCATTTTTATTCGAGCGACTGGCAGGCGCACGGTCATAGGGCGAATCCGGCTTACCGTCATGTTGTGCTGCACGTGTTGCTCTTTCCGCCGGCGAAGGGGAGTGCGCCAGCGCGACGCGGCGACGGGACGGCCATCCCGGTGCTTGTTCTCCTGCCGCTGCTGCATCGCGACTTGGAGGAGTACGTGACCGACGATGCGCTCGAAGCGGTCACCGCGCGCGACGATTGGCGGCGGATCGCCGAATTGAACAACTTGCCCGGAGAGCAAGTGCGCGAGTTGCTCTGCGTGCGTGCCCGGCAAAGGTGGGTCCAGAAACTGGGCTATGCTTCGCAGCGGATCGCGAAACTGGGTTGGGAAGCAGCAGCGCATTGCACGGCGCTGGAAATCCTCGGTTATCGGCGCAATCGCGTGCCCATGCTTCTGGTCGCGGGGAGGTGGCCGCTAGGGAGTTGGCGCGATGGACGCGAGGTGGAGGAGTACCTCGCGACGGCGAAAAACCAGTGGGAACGTCAGGGGGTCCGGCCGGCCAATCACCCGGCTACTCGACTGGCGCAATACGCCGTCTGGACCGCGCGCAGCCCGGATTGGCCGACCCGATTGGGAGATTGGGCGGGGCACCGGCCGCCGTGGTTTCCCCGTTTCGACGCATCGACGGCGGCAATCCGCCGCGATGTGCATTTTAAGTTAACTCAGGAGTTCTTCAGAAGCGAAATCATGGGGGAGGCTGTTGGGGGCTCACGGTGCCATACTCTTGTCTGTGACGGGCTACTGCCACTCGCCGCCGCGTGGTCGGGGAAAGATCTTTCGGGACTCTGGTTTCATTGGCATCCGGGTGACCTACCGGAGCAAATCAGACGGGCCGTGCGCGATCTTGGGGTCTGTCAGGGACGGTCGAATCCGTTGAACCATGGATGTTCGCAAGGTATGCTGGCGTGGCTGATCGAGCGGGAAGTTTACGCGTAAGTCACTGATTGGACGGGATTGCAGGCCTTCGGGCGGCGTGCTTGACAAGCCTTTGGACTGAGCCGTAATTTAGTCCCCCAGCAAATTAAGTTCACTTTCATTGAGTGGGCCCTCGGGTCCGCTTTTTTTTTCACATTAATAATCCATCATGAGCAGCGAAATTCT
>JAUXOH010000345.1 GCA_030682505.1 Candidatus Didemnitutus sp.
TTGCGGTCGCGCCACAAGACGAAGCCCCTCGAGGCGAGCAGCCGGCACACCGTTCGGGGCAAACTCCTGGTGCTCATCGACGGCGGCTCGGCCTCCGCGGCCGAGGTTTTTGCGCGGACGATGCAACTCACCGGCCGGGGCGTGGTTCTCGGCGATCGCTCCGCCGGAAAAGTAAATCGCAGCCGCGTCCACTCACTTTCAACCGGTCCCAGGGACCAGCTGATCGTGTTTGGGGTCTTGGTCACCGAATCCGGCCTCCTGATGGCCGACGGACAGCCCTTGGAAAAAATCGGCGTCGAGCCCGAGGTGTGGCTCGTGCCGTCACCCAAGGACCTCGCCGAAGGCAATGACCCCGTGCTGGCCACCGCCGCCAAGATGGCGGGGCTCACCTTGAGCAAGGAGGACGCCGGAGCCATCTCCCGTCGCCATCGTCCCCCGGTCTTCGACTAAACGCCCCGGGCGCTGCCCGGGCGATGGAGTTGTGTCCACCCAGCGTCCCCTGCGGCGCGGTCAGCGCCAGAACCCGGGAAGCGCAGGATCACGCGGGTCCCGCGGCCGACTTCGCTCTCGATCTCGGCCGAGCCGCGATGCAGCCGCATGATCGACTGCACAATCGCCAGCCCGAGTCCCGCGCCTCTAGCGGAGAGATCACGGGTCTTGTCCACTTGGAAAAAACGATCAAACACGCGCGGCAGGTGCTCCCGGGAAATGCCCTCCCCAGTGTCGGTCACACGGATCTCGTGCCCGCCGGCCCCGTCGGCCCGCGCGGCGAGGGTGATGGCCCCACCAGCCGGCGTGTACTTGAGGGCGTTTGCCAGCAGGTTGCTGATGGCGCGCCGCACCAACATCAGATCGGCATTCAGGATCGCCCCACCCTCGCATTGGACGGTCACGCCCTTCTCGGCGGCCAGCGCCTCATAGAATTCGTTCACTGCGTCCATTTCCGCCCGCACCTCGAAGGTTTGGCGGTCCACGGCGGCATGGACATCGTCGGCCCGCGCAATGAAGAGGAGACCGTCGATCATCCGCGACAACCGGTCGAGCTCTTCCAGACCCGAGGAGAGCGACTGCTGGTATTCCTGCGGCGTCCGGGTCCGGGTCAATTGGACCTCGGCTTCGCCACGGAGGTTGTTGATCGGGTTGCGCAGCGCATGGGCCATGTCGGCGGAACATTGCGAGAGCCGCTGGAAGGAATCCTCCAGCCGTCGGAGCATGGCATCGAACTCGGTCGCTAGGGCCGTGAGTTCGGCGGGCCATTGCGTTGCGGAAAGGGGCTTGTCGAGGTGGTTGGCCGTGATCCGCTGGGTCGCCCGCGTGATCGCCGCCAAGGGCTGCAGGCCCGCGCGCACTACGGCGAGGCCGATGACCACCGCCAGCATCACCGCCGCCGCCAGTGCCACACTCAGGTTCGTTCGGTAGTTTTGCAGAATTTCCTCGTTGTGCGAAACGTCGAGGGCGACCTGCAGAATCCGCGGAGCCAAGGCACCGCCCGCCGGTGCGGCCGCGAGCAGGTAACGGCGGTTCGAAAGATACTCCCGTTCCCCGAACACACGCGGATCGGCCGAAGCTTCCGCCGGCGGAAACACGGCCAACGGCAGGGCCGCGGACATGCCGGGAGTCTCAATGACTATGCGGCCATCGGCATCGATCACGCGCAAATAATATTTCAGGACGCTCTCCTCGCCCGCTTCATGCTCGATCTCGCTCGCGAGCGCATGCCCGCCTGAATCCGTCTCCGCCAGCAGCAGTCGCAGCACGCCGATCTTGCTCGCGACGAGTGCCCGGTCCTGCACCGCGAGGCTTCGGCTCAACCCAAAGTAGAGATACATGGCGGAGGCGACCAGCAGCAGCACCGTGGCCAGAATGTAATGCCGGGCCAGCCGGCCTGCGATCGACCGCCGCGGGGAAAGGACCGCGCGCAGCACGTCGGGCAGGGGGAGATTAGCTGGCATCAAGGACATAGCCGACCCCCCGCACCGTGCGAATGAGTTTCTGGGGAAACGGGTCGTCCACCTTGCTGCGGAGGCGGCGCACCGCGACATCGACCACGTTGGTGTCGCTGTCGAAATGCATTTCCCAGACGAGCTCGGAGATCAGGGTGCGGGACAGCACTTCGCCGCGCCGGCGCGCCAGGAGGGAGAGCAACGCAAATTCCTTCGGCGTGAGGTCGAGGCGTTCGCCCGCCCGCGAGGCGCGGTGCCGCGGCAAATCCAGCTCGAGATCGAGGATCACGATGGTCTCGGGCTGCCGCGCGGGACCCCGGCGCAAAATGGACCGGACGCGGGCCAGCAGTTCCGAGAAGGCAAAGGGCTTCACGAGGTAATCGTCGGCGCCGCAATCCAAGCCCCGCACGCGCTCGTCCACCTTGTCGCTCGCGGTGAGGATCAGCACCGGCACCTGGCGGCCGGCGCGGCGCAAAGATTGGAGGATCGACCAGCCATCGCGCCCGGGCAGCTGGATATCGAGGATCATGGCATCATACGTCTCGGTCATCGCGAGGTGGAGGCCGTCCTCGCCATGATGCGCCACGTCGATGACGTAGCCGTTCTCAGACAATCCCTTCTTCAGGTAGTCTGAGGTCTTTCTTTCATCTTCCACGACCAAGATCCGCATTATCGCTGACATAAAGAAGGTTCGTTCCCCGATGACGAGATCAAGTTGTTCGCGGACCTCCACCCCCCCGCGGCGGGCTGCAGCGGCGGCGAAAAAAGGCCAGCGCGGAACCTAAACCGCGCTGGCCGGAGCACTCTAACACCTGTGAACCGAAACAGATGGATCGATCAGAACGCCCAGGTCAGCTGGGTTGTGATGCGGTTGTCGTTGTACTTCGTCGTGCCAGCGGTGGTGATGTTGCCGCCCTGGTAGCTGGTCTTGTTGGTGTACTCGATCCCGAGGCGGACCGCGGCGTTCTCGGACTGGAAGAACAGCATGTTGAAACCGACGAGGAACATGGACGATTCATTGCGACTGATGGCCGTGTTGGGATCCACGAAGTCATAGCGCACATAGACGCCGTGCTTGTCCGTGAAGTTGTAGTCGATGAGACCATAGTAGCCGCTGTTGTCGGCGGTGGTTCCCGCGGCGTTCAGCGTTTCTTCGCCGACCAGGTAAGCCCCGACAAAGCGCCAGTTGTCGCGGATGAAGCGGCCGAAGACGCCGGTCCGGTAAAAATCATTCTTGTAGAGCAGGGTGCTGGAGAAGTCCTGGGCCCCCGTGTAGGTCGAGAACTTGCCGTCGTAGTAATACACGCCGAGGCCGGATTCGTGTTCGTCGAAGTTGTAGATCGCCGAGAAGTAGAGGTCCTTGTGGGAATCGGCGTCGATCGAGTTCGTGACCGTGGTCGAGGAGCCGTTCACGAGACCAACCGTGACTTCATAATGCTTGCCGGTGAGCGCCGCATCCAGACCCTGCTGGCGGCTGAAGGGCTTGTAGGTGTTCGCATTGCCGGCCAGCGAGTCGTTCATGGGCAGTGCGCGTTGCTCGGCGCTGCGGGCACCGACGCCAAAAACATGGATGATCGCCGGAAGGATTTCGCCGACGCGAACCGCGAGGAACGTGTCCTGCGCCTCGTTGAGCGGGTGGTTGTACTGCAGGAAGGCCTCGGCGAGCTTTTTGCGGGCCGCCTCGCCCTGCACGATGTTGGGGCCCGACGTGGCCCCGGTGTTCTCGCTCAGGTAGATCTCGGTGAAATAGGAGAAGCGGTCGGCAATCGGGCCACCCGTGTAGAGCGCGAAGGAGTGCTGCTCCAGGTTCGTGCGCGGCTTTTGCAGGTTGGCGTTGCCGGTGCGAGCGCTGTCGAGGTCTTCGTACCAGGCGCGGCCTTTCCAGATCAGGCTCAAGTAGTGGTCCCACTTGATCTCCTCGGCCATCTTGAACGGTTCGGCGCGGTGGCCGTTCTTGAGGAAATCAAGACCCGTGGCATTGAGCTGCCAGGTCGGTGTGGCGTGGCAGGCGTTGCAGGAAGCGCCGGCCTGACGGGACCACGCCGGAATGGCGTAGGTCGTCGCAGGCACAAGCAGGGCGAGCGCGAGCAGTGCGGTGTAGCGGTTGGTTTTCATTGGTTTCTCCGGTTAGGAAATTATTTGCCGAAATTTGGGTAGTCCTTGAGCCACTCGAGATTCACTTCCTTGGCGCCGAGGCGTTCCTTCTCGGCAACGAGCCACAGGCCCCGTTCGCTCAGTGGGTCGTCCTTCTTGGGCTTCTCCGGCACGTGGCAGGCGGTGCAGGACGTGACGGCCGGATCGTACTTCTTGGCCTTCTTGTTCCAGGCCAGCTTGGCTTGGAGCGGGGCGGCGACCAGCGCGAGCAACGCGACGGTGGCGGCGAGCTTGAACAGGGATTGGTAATTCATGACGACGGGGGGTTGGCAATGGCCCGGGCTGCCCGCGTCCGACGGTCCCAAGCGCCGGCAGGCGGGCGGGGTGTCGACGAGAGCTGTTCCCGGATTTTCACGCGCGCAGTATGCCCGCCGCACCGGGACAGAATCATGACTGCTGGATGACATTCCGGTAATCTTCCTCCGGGGGCTCGGCTTCGCCTCCCGGGCCCCAGACGTCAAAAACCCGCGCCGGATGGGGCGCGGGTTCCCGGGGAACGCCGAAAACAACGGCGGAAACTCAGAGCAGCTCGGGCAACACCTTCAACTGGCCGTCGGCCGACGGGCGCAGCCGGTCGCGCGCGATCTCATGGGAGATCTCGCGCCACGTCACGTCCTTCGCCCGGTGGTTGGTCTGGCGCGAGAACATTTCGTCGATGTTCTCCGTGATGATGCGCGTGACGACTTTCTCAATGAAGGCGCGGCCGGTGCCGTCCTCCGCCATGACGAGGGTGCGAAAGTCAGCGTCGACATCGGCCTTGGCCTCGATGAAAGCCGCGATCACGCCGCCGGAGTTCACGATGAAATCCGTCAAGCTCACGATGCCGCGGCGGTGTTGCAGGAAATATTCGCTGACGAGGTCGGCTGGGTTGTTGGCGCCCTGGAGCACGATGCGCGTGTGGATGTGCGGGGCGTTCTCCGGATGGATGGCGTGCGGCCGCGCGGCGGGCACGAGGATCGTGCACGGCATCTCGAGCATGCGATCGACGTGCTCGCCGTCGAAGCGCTCCCGCACCGGGCCGGTATAGGAGGCGAGGCCGTTCGCGCTGCGGCGGACGGCGAGCAGCTCCGCGACGTCGAGGCCGGCGGGATTGTAGAGGCCGGCGTTGATGTCGGAGGCGCCGACGATGCGCGCCCCGAGGCTGGCTAGTTTCTCGGCGATCGGCGCGCCGACGTTGCCGAAGCCCTGGATGACCACGCTGGAGTCCTTGATCCGGAAATCCGGCACGTGCTTCTCGGTGGCAATGGCGGCGGCAAAGAGACCGTGCGCGGTGATGCCCCACTCATCGAGCGGAAAGCCTCCTTGGGCGGGCGGCCGGCCGACGCCGCCGCGACCGTGGTTGGCGGCCCCGTTCTTCTGCGCGAAGACCTCGTAGATCGTCTGCATGTCCGTCTCGTTCGTGCCCATGTCGGGCCCGGGGATGTATTCCGGGATCGTCCACAGCGTCTCGGCGAACATCGTGATCAGCGCCTTTTTTTCCGCGGGCTTGTCGGCAAAATAGCGGGGCTCGACGCGCAGGCCGCTCTTGGCCCCGCCGAGCGGCAACATGGCGGCGGCACTCTTCATCGTCATCGCGGCGGCCAGTCCGTAGACCTCGTCGACCGTGACATCCGGCGCCAGGCGCAGGCCGCCCAGGCCGCGCCCGCGGACGAGATTGTCGACCGCCACAAACCCCCAGGTGTGGTTGTTGGCCGGATCGTGGATGCGGTAGATGCACTCGGGGCCAAATTCGTTGCGCGCGATCTTGAAGCGCTGCTCGATGGCTTTGCCCCGGACGGCCTCGGCGGCGAGACTCTGGGGAAATTGAAAGGGTTGCATGGTCAGAGAAAGGCGGGGGTGAAGGCGCTACCCAAGGCAAAAGCCGCCGGAGCTGCAACCATCAGCCCGCGTGGATCGGTAATTATTCATCTGAATAATCGCCAAAACACCCTTTCCTTTCGGGCTGAATGGCGTGCAATGCTGCCAAACCATCCCTTCGTCATGCGCAAATTCGGCATCCTCTTCATTCTCGCAGGCGTACTCGGCTTCATCGCGTTCCAGGCGCGCACCGGCATCCTGCGGAGCAAAAACCCCGGCGAACCCGCCAACAAATACGTCCGCGCGCAGCAGGAAGCGGAGAAACTCACGCCGGAGGACATCGCCGTGATCCAGCAGAAATACGCCGACGCCATCGTCACGCGCTCGGGCTTGCGCTATATCGTGCACGCGCCGGGCGAGGGTTCGCCGCCGTCGTTCGGTGCCGAGCTCGTCGTGCACTACGAGGGCCGGCTGATCGGCGGTCAGAAATTCGACAGCAGCCATGATCGCGGCCAGCCTTATGTGTTCCGCGTGGGCACCGGGGCCGTGATCAAGGGTTGGGACGAGGCTTTTTCCACCATGAAGAAAGGCGAAAAACGCACGTTGATCATTCCCTGGTGGCTTGCCTACGGCGCCAGCGGCAAGGGCCCGATTCCCGCGCACGCCACGTTGCTCTTCGACGTTGACCTGCTGGAGGTCCGCTAAATGCTCGCCTCCCCTCGTTACAGAGGGGTTTTCTTGGCTCAATCCGCCCCCATCCGCCGCCGTCTGCTCAAGCTGACCCTCACCGTGGCCCTGCCCCTCGGCGGCATGGTCGTGCTCGCGCTCTTCCAGCAATTTCAAGCCGACCGCAAGGAGGCGCTGGGGGCCATCCATTACATCCAGGAGGTTAATGCGCGCGCGCTGGCCGCGCAGGTGACCAAGATCCGCGAAAATCTCGCCTATCTGGCGAACCACCCACGCGTGCGCTCGCTCGACCCGACACAAGCCGAGGCTCTTTTGCGCGAATTCTCCGCCACGCATCCCGAAGTCATCCATGCGCGGCTCCTCGACAAGAACTTAAAACTGGTTTCCGCCGTCGAAGGGCTTTCGCCCGAGCTCATGGCGGCGCTGGCCGCCCTGCCGGTCTACCGCGAAGCCGCCCTCGCGCCCGCCGGGCACATCAGCGCGCCGTATCAGGGTATCCATAGCAAGCGCTGGGCCTGTTTCGCCTCACACCCCGTGCTGGACGACAATGGCGGGCGCGCCGGCACCCTTATTCTCCCGCTGAATCTCCAACAGTTGTCGAGCGGTCTGGTGCTGCCGAAGAACGGCGGAAAAATCAGCGTCGGGGTGATCGACGCCGACGGTCTCATTTTGCTGCGCCTGCCCGAGCCGGAAAAATTCATCGGCACCTTCAGGGTTGGAATCGCCCACTTGCGCGAACGTCTGGCCGCAGGCGAGCGCTTCGATCTGGAGTTGCCGGGTGCGGACGGCTTGCTGCGCACCGCCTCCTTCGTGCCGCTCGCCGGCACCCCGTGGATTCTCTACGCCTCGGTTCCCACCCAGGAAATATACGGCGACGCGTGGTTCAACCTCTGGCGGACGCTGGCTGTCAGCGCGGTGATTGTCCTTTTCGGTGGCTGGCTGCTCCTGCGCTCCACCGGGATCATCGCCAACCCCATCAAGGCGCTGACCGCCGCCGCCAACGCCCAGGTCTCCGCCCTGTCTGAGAAACCCGTGGCCGTGGAAGGTCCCGCCGAGGTCGCTGAGTTGGCGCAAGCCTTCAACCGGATGAATGCCGCGAGACGCCAGGCCGAGGCACGGCTCGTGCAGAGCGAACACCGCTACCGCACCGTCATCGATCAGACCGGCCAGATGATCTACGATCTCGACTACGCCACCAACACCGCCCAGTGGTTCGGCGCGGAGGCCACGCTGGCGATCACCGGCTATACGCTCGACGAGTTCCAAAGCGTCGATCTCGCCCGTTGGGAAGCGATGATCCATCCGGAAGACCGCGCCCGGGCCATCGCCGCGATGGATCGGTCGATCGCCGAACATAAACTCTACTCCGTGGAATACCGCTTCCGACACAAGGACGGCACCTACCGCCACATCGAGGACCACGGCATTTTTCTGTTCAACCCCGACGGCAGCCCCAACCGCTGGCTCGGTCGCCTGAGCGATGTCACGGCCCGCCACCTCGCCTTGGCTGCGCTGGTCGAGAGCGAGCTTCGCTACCGCACCGTGCTCGATCAAACCGGCCAGATGATCTTCGACCTCGCGGTGACCACTGGCGAAATCCGCTGGTTCGGGCCCACCGCCCTCCGGGATGTCATCGGTATCACGCCGGAGGAATTTTCCCGCGAGGGCATGCAAGGCTGGAAGGATCGGCTCCACCCGGAGGACCGGGATGAGGCCGTGGCGCGCCTCGAGCGCAGCCTGCAGACCGGCGAACCCTGCCGGGGCGAATACCGCCTGCGCCACAACGACGGCACCTACCGACCTGTCTCCGAACGCGCCGTCGTGCTCCGCAATGCCGACGGTGCGGTCACCCGCCTGGTGGGCCGGATGACCGACATCACGGTCCGCCGGATAGCCGAGGAGCAACAACGCCAGTTCGAGCGCCGCTTTCTCGAGACGCAGAAACTGGAGAGTCTCGGCGTGCTCGCCGGCGGCATCGCGCACGATTTCAACAACCTGCTGACCGGCATCCTCGGCAATGCCTCGCTGGCCCGGCTCGATCTGCCCCCGGGTTCCCAGTGCCAGTCCTCGCTCGAGCAGATCGAAACCTCCGCCCGCCGCGCCGCTGATCTCTGCCGCCAGATGCTGGCCTATTCGGGCAAGGGCCGCTTCGTCGTGCAGAACCTCGACCTCAATTCTCTGGTCAACGACACCACCCACCTGCTTGGCATCTCGATCAGCAAGACCTGCATCCTGCGGTTCAATCTCGCCGAGCGCCTGCCCTCGATCAGGGCCGATGCCACCCAGCTGAGGCAGATCGTCATGAACCTCGTGATCAACGCCTCGGAGGCCATCGGCGCCCGCAGCGGTGTCATCGCCCTCGCCACGGGTGTTTCCCGGATCGACCAGGACTACCTCTCGTCCATGAGCCCCGACCCCAACCTCACCCCGGGCGATTACGTGTTTCTCGAGGTGAGCGACAACGGCGATGGCATGACCGCCGAGACGATCACCCGAATCTTTGACCCGTTCTTCACCACCAAGTTCACGGGGCGCGGACTCGGGCTCGCCGCCGTGCAGGGCATCATCCGCGGTCACCAGGGTGCCATCAAGGTTTACAGCGAGCCCGGTCGCGGCACCACCTTCCGACTCCTGCTGCCGTGCGCCACGGGACCCGCCGATTCCCTTCCCGGAGTGATCGATCCGGTTGAACAACCCGTGCGCGGCTCGGGCCATGTGCTGGTGGTCGATGACGAGGAGACGATCCGCAACGTGGCGGCGCGCATTATCGAGGGTCTCGGCTACACGGCCGAGGTGGCCAGCGACGGGCGGGAAGCCATGGCAAAATATCGGGCCGATCCCGCCCGCTACCAGATCGTCCTGCTCGACCTCACCATGCCCCACCTCGACGGCGAGGAGACCTTCCGCCAACTGCGCCACCTCAACCCCGGGGTGCGCGTCGTGCTGATGAGCGGCTTCAGCGAGCACGAG
>JAUXOH010000359.1 GCA_030682505.1 Candidatus Didemnitutus sp.
TCGCCCTCGGCATCCTCGTCGCCGACGGCAAACTGCAACCCGCAAACCTCGACGAATTTCTCCTCGCGGGCGAACTCAGTCTCTCGGGGGCCACGCGCCCCGTCAAAGGCGGCCTCGCGCTCGCCGTGCTGGCTCGGGCCACCGGCAAACGCGCGGTCCTCCTGCCTCCCGTCTCCGCCGACGAGGCCGCCCTCGTCAGTGGCATTGAGGTCTACGCGGTGAAGTCACTCGACGAGGCCACGCGTTTCCTCGCGGGCGAAGTGAAGCTGCCCGCCGTCACCGCTCCCGCCCCGGACACGGCGGTCACCACGACCGCCCCGGAGGGACAGCTCGATTTTGCCGAGATCAAGGGCCAGCACGCCGTGCGTCGCGCGGTCGAGGTGGCCGTAGCCGGCGGCCACAATCTGCTCATGATCGGCCCGCCCGGCTCGGGCAAATCCATGATCGCGAAACGCGTGCCCACCATCATGCCCCAGCCGTCACTCGACGAATACCTGGAGATCCTGCGCATCCATTCCGCCGCCGGACACACGCTCAATGGCGAGACGCACTTCATGGCACGTCCTGCGCGCGCGCCGCATCACACCATTTCCGACGTCGGCCTGCTCGGCGGCGGCGCGATTCCCGGACCCGGCGAAATTTCCCTCGCGCATCACGGGGTGTTGTTCCTCGACGAATTGCCGGAATTCAAGCGCTCCGCGCTCGAGGTGCTGCGCCAGCCGCTCGAGGACGGGCACGTGACGATCTCCCGCAGCGCCGGCAAGATCACCCTGCCCTGCCATTTCATGCTCGTTGCGGCGATGAACCCCTGTCCGTGCGGCTACTTGGGCGACCCGAAGCACGAGTGTCGCTGCTCGCCCTCGCAGATCCAACGCTACCGCAACCGCATCAGCGGGCCGTTGCTCGACCGCATCGACATCCACATCGAGGCGCCCGCCCTGTCGCTGGCGGAATTGCGCACCGACCGGCTCGCCGAGTCTTCCCGGGCGATTCGGACCCGGGTGGAGGCTGCCCGCACGCACCAACGTGCCCGCTTCGTCAACTCCGTCACGAATTCCAACGCCCGTATGACGCCGGCCCAGCTCAAGCGCCACTGCTGCCTCGATGCCACGCTCGGAGACCTGCTCCAGCAGGCGATGGAACAACTTTCGCTCTCGGCGCGGGCCTACGACCGCATTCGCAAAGTGGCGCGCACGATTGCCGATCTCGCCGGTGCCGAGCGCATCGCCGCCCCGCATCTCCTCGAGGCCATCCAATACCGCAGCCTCGACCGCAACGTCTTCTATTAAACCACGCTTGCCTGAGCCCGGCGGTCCGCTCTGCATGGTTGATTCGACCATGTCCGCCATCGTCAATCTCTCCGCCTACAAGTTCGTTCCGCTGGAAGACCTCCCCGCGCTCAAGGAGCGCCTGAGGTCCGTGGCGGACCGCGGAGGGCTTCGCGGCACGATTTTGCTCAGTCCCGAAGGCATCAATTTGTTCGTCGCCGGTGAACGCCCCGCGCTCGACGACCTGCTGGAGGTCATCCACGCCGTGCCCGGTCTGGCGGACCTCACGCCCAAGGAAAGTCCCAGCACCGAAAAGCCGTTCAATCGCATGCTGGTGAAAATCAAGAAGGAGATCATCGCCTTCGGCGTGGCAGGCATTGATCCGGCCCGCCGGCCGTCCCCGAAGCTGTCGGCCCGGACCTTGAAGCAATGGCTCGACGAGGGAAAGCCTCTCACTCTGCTCGACACGCGCAACGACTACGAGGTGCGCATGGGAACGTTTCGCGGTGCCGTGCGGTCCGGCATCGACCACTTTCGCGACTTCCCGGCGGCAGTGCGCCGCCTGCCCGCCGAGTTGAAAGACCAGCCGCTGGTGATGTTTTGCACGGGTGGCATTCGCTGCGAAAAAGCCGGACCGTTCATGGAACACGCCGGCTTCAAACACGTGCTCCAACTCGACGGCGGCATCCTGAAATATTTCGAGGAGTGCGGTGGCGCCCACTACGACGGCGAGTGTTTTGTCTTCGATCGTCGCGTGGGCGTCGATCCCGCCCTGCGCGAGACGAAATCCGTCCTGTGCTTCAATTGCCAGATGCCCCTCCTCGAGGCGGAGCAGCAGCATCCGCATTACGTGCCGGACAAGTCTTGCCGGCATTGTCACCCGCAGGCGCTTGACGCCCAGCCGACGGCTTAACGCATCCGGCGAATCACAAACCGTCGGGTCGGCTCCAGCGGCCCCAACGGAAACTTTTCCTTCGGCGCTTCGGTCTCACCGGCCGCCGCGCGGGCGGTGGCTTCGCGGAGTTTGTCCTTCTTGCTTTTGCGCTTGCCCTTGACGCCGCCCGTCGCCGATCCGGGCACTTCCTCTTCCTCCGGCTCGAAGCCCTCGATCTGTTCGCGCGGCAGATCGAGTCCGTGGCGTTTCTCAATCAGCCGAAAATGGGCGTGCGTGCCGGCGCTGACGAAGTTGATGGCGATGCCGCTCTCCCCCGCCCGACCGGTTCGACCGATGCGGTGCGTGTAGTCCGTCGCGGAGCGGGGCAGATCGAAATTCACCACCACGGGCAATTGCGCGATATCCAGGCCGCGGGCGGCGACGTCGGTGGCGAGCAGCACCTGCACTTTCGATGCCTTGAAATCCGCCAGCGCCCGGGTGCGGGCTCCCTGGCTGAGTTCGCCGTGCAACGCGGTCGCCTCGATGCCGGCCTTGCGCAACTTCTCGGCCACGTGCTCGGTGGCGTATTTGGTGGCGAGGAAAACCAAAACGCGGGTCCATCCGTTCGTCTCGATCAAATGGCGGAGCAGTTGCGTGCGGCGGGGGGGATCCACCTCGATTGCGCGTTGGAGAATGTCGGGCTTGGTCGCCGGGGCCGAGGGCACGTCGATCCGCACCGGGTCGCGCAACAATCCCTCCGCGAGGCCTTGCACCGCCGGCGGAAACGTCGCGGAGAAAAGCAGGTTCTGCCGGTCGGCCGGCATGAGGCCGAGCAAGCGCGTCAGTTCGGCCGCAAAGCCCAAGTCGAAGAGCCGGTCGGCTTCGTCGAGCACCAAGGTCTCGACCGCGGAGAGCGACACCGCGTTGTGGTCGACCAAGTCGAGCAAGCGGCCCGGGGTGGCGACAATGACATCCGCGCCGCCGCCCAGCGCCATCATCTGCGGATTGATCGAGACCCCGCCGTACACCGTCAGAATCTTGATCGGTTCCGGCAGGCTGGCGCCGTAGCGGCGAAAGGACTCACCGATTTGCGCCGCCAGTTCGCGCGTCGGCACCAGCACCAGAGACCGCACAAAGCGTCCGCGCGCACGCCGGCTGCCGGAGAGCCGCTGCAAGAGCGGGAGTGCAAACGCCGCCGTCTTGCCCGAACCCGTTTGCGCCGAGGCCCAGACGTCGGCCCCGCGCAAGATGGCCGGAATCGCCGCGGCCTGCACCGGGGTCGGTTCCGCGTAGTTTCGCGCCGCGACGGCACGCAGCAAAAATTCCGAAAGACCGAGGGTGGCAAAAGTCATCACGTCGCCGGGCTTATTGCACTCGGACCACGAGCGTCTCTCCATTGGCGGAGACCAGGTCGCCCGCGACCAGTTTCTTGCGCTTCTGGGTTTCGACGGTGCCATTGAGCGTCACCATGCCCGACGCGATGATCTGCTTGGCTTCGCCTCCTGTTCCGACGACGCCGCCAAACTTGATGAACTGGCAAAGGTCGATCGGCACTTCGCGGACGAGGATTTCGCGCGCAACAGCACGGGTGGCGGGGGCAACCGAAGGGGTTTTCTTCATGGCGTGTAAGTAGTGGCGGGGAGAACCGTGTCCAATCCTAGTTTGTCGACTCGGGGGCCACGAGGCAGATGCCATCCGGGTCGATGATGATGCGACGGTCGCGGAACAGCGCGCCGATGGCCTGCTTGAAGGCCTTTTTGCTCATGCCGAAAGTTTCGCGAATGTCCTCCGGGGGACTGTTGTCGTTGTAGGGCAAGCGTCCGCCGCTCGCGGTCAGGACTTGGACAATCTGTTCCGTCAGCGGGCCGATCCGCCGGTATCCCGCCTGGCCGAGCGCCAGATCGATTTTCCCATCAGGCCGGATGGCGCGTACATAGCCGTCGACCTTTTGGCCGACCTTCAGCGTGCCCGGCACCTCCGTCTGGTAAATCAAGCCCCGGTGGGCATTATTGATGATCAGGTTGTATCCAATCGGACTCTTGCTCGCCACGAGCAGCTTCACCGACTCGCCCTCGTGGTAGTGCGGCGGGACGAGGTCGAGCCGCCGGTTGAGTCGCGCGCTCGCGATCAACCGATCCGTATGGCGGTCAAGCTGCACCTGCACGACGACCCAGTCACCGGGTTTGAGCGGGCCGCCGGCTTCGCGAATGGGGAGCAGTAGATCCTTTTCGAGCCCCCAGTCCAGAAACACGCCGACGCGCGGGTTGACCGCCACCACCTGTAAACAGGCAAATTCGTCCACCACCGCTGCGGGCCGTTCCGTTGTGGCAACCAGTCGGTCTTCGGAATCGCGGAAGACGAACACCTCGATCTTCCCTCCGGGTTTGGCGCCGGCGGGAATGTAGCGGCTCGGCAGCAGAATTTCCCCGTGTTCGCCTCCGTCCAGATACAGCCCCGGCGGGGCGAAGCGGACGATGGGCAGGAGATTGTGTTTGCCGAGGGAAGCCATGGAAAAGACCTGATAACCCGCCCTCGCAGGGCCTGCCAGCCGCAACTTGAACTAATCGCCCGCTCGCCGAGAAGCCGGGGTCCGGTCACGCGGCGCGGCGGGAATTCAGACCTCGCTAATGGTCAGCCCCGGCGTTTCGACGGAACGACCAGCACCGGACATGGGGCCCGCCGCAGCACCCCATTGGTGGTGCTTCCGGCGATCAAGTCGTAGGCGGCACCATGACCGTGGCTGCCGAGAACCAGGTAGGTGGCCTTGAGGCGCTTGGCCGTGGCAAGGATCTCCTTCACCACCACGCCGGACTGTTGCACGGCCCGCACCGGGATCTCTTGCCGGACGCATTGCTTGATCAAGGTGGCCAGTTTGCGCGTCGTCACTTCCTTGCTTTCCGCCAATGTGGGACCGAGCAACTCCTGGCCGAGTCCGTAAACACTGACGACGACCGGCGGCTGCACGAC
>JAUXOH010000366.1 GCA_030682505.1 Candidatus Didemnitutus sp.
CCTGTCTCCGTCGCTCGGCAACCGCTCGGTGTCGAAACCGAGCCAACTCAGTCGGAGCCCGTCAGCGGGGCCGACTCGACCCCGCCGGATGACCTTGGCTCGTTCACCGGCCGGATTGCGGCTCTCGAAGCGCAGTTGACCGACATGCTGACTCGCGCCTTGGCTGAACCGGTGCCAACCGCCCTTCCGGCCGAACCCGTGCCTCCTGCTCCCGCGGCTCATCAGGTCGTGCGGGTCGGCGTAAAGGAGGCCTTTGTCGTGCTCGACTATGGCAGTGAGCACGGTGCCGTGATCGGGGAAATTGTCTCTCTCGTCCGGGGAACATCCGCGCTCGCCCGGGTTCAGATCAGTGACGTGCGTCCCCGTTTCTCCATCGCCCAAGTTTTGCCGCAAATGCGGAATGGACAATTGCAGACGGGCGATATTGTCGTAATACCCAATTAATCATGCGCTCGCCCCGTAAAGCCCTCCTCGCCCTCGCCCTTGGCGCTCTTTTCCTCGTTGGCCTATCCGGCTGCACGTCCCCGCAACAGGACTCCTCGATTCCGTGGAGCCGTCCGGCGGATTGGGAAGGTCGCGTCCCCGGCATGGGCAAGTAATTCGGCGCGTTGCGCGGCATCACCATGACCGCTCCCGCCTCGAACAACTCGCTGACCCCCCTCGCCGGCCACCTTTACGTGGTGGCGACACCGATCGGCAACTTGGCCGATGTCACCGAGCGCGCGCGGGCCATCCTCGGCGCGGTGGATGTGATCGCTTGTGAAGACACCCGCACCACCGGCGGGTTGCTGCATCGGTTGGAATTGCACAAGGAACTGATCCCCTACCATGAGCACAACGAAACTGAGGCCGCGGAACGGCTGGCTGATCTCGTCGCCCTTGGAAAATCAGTGGCCGTGGTCAGCGATGCCGGCACCCCGGGTCTGAGCGATCCGGGTTTTCGTTTGGTGCGTGCCTGTCGGCGTCGAGGTCTCCCGGTGGTGCCGGTGCCCGGACCTTGCGCGATTACGGCCGTGTTATCGGCGTCTGGGTTGCCGACCAACGGGTTTCTCTTCGTCGGCTTCCTGCCGGCCAAAACCGCCGCTCGGTCTGCTTTTCTGCAAAAATATCACGACTTCGATTACACGCTCGCGGTCTATGAGAGCTGTCATCGCATCGACAAATTTGTCACGGAAATCGTCGAAGTGCACGGTCCGGGCCGCGTAATTTGCGTCGCGAAGGAAGTGACCAAGATTCACGAGACGTTTCTCGTTGGACTGGCCGCTGACGTTCAAGCGCAGCTCGCCAAGCTGAGCCTGAAGGGCGAGTTTGTCGTCCTCATCGCCCCCAAGGACTTCACGCCCTAATGGCCCAAGTCATCACCCACCCGCGCTGCGTGCAGACTGCACCATGTTCATTTCGCTAAGTCTTTCCTTTGTGGCCAACGTTCCCTCCGTCGCCGTTCTCGATATCGGTAGCAACTCGATCAAGGTCCTCGTCGCGACGCGCAACGAAAGCGGCCGACTGGTTCCGTTGCTGTCCAAGTCTCTCGACGCCCGGATCAGTGCCGGAATCAGCGCAACCTCTCCCCGCCTGAGCGGCGAAGGAATCGCGCGGGGTCTGGAAGCGATTCAGAAACTGTGCACCGCCGCGCAGGCCTTTGAGCCAACGACCACGGCAATCGTCGCAACGAGCGCAGTCCGCGATGCCGCCAATGGGGCTGATTTTTGTGCGCAGGTCCGCCAAGCAACCGGCTTTGAAGTGCGGGTTTTGAGCGGCATGGCTGAAGCCAACGCCATCGGTCGCGGGCTCACTTCAGACCCTGCGCTCTCGGCTTTGCAGAATTTCTACGTCTTTGATCTGGGCGGCGGCAGTCTCGAGTGCCTGGCCTTTCAGCATCGAAAGATCGAGCAGGCGATCAGCCTCCAGTTGGGCTGCGTGCGATTGACTGAAAAATTCGTGCCCGACTCCACTCTGCCTTTTTCCGACGATTCCCACGCGGCGATCTCCCGCCACGTCGCCAACGAGCTTTCGCGGGTCGGGTTTCGCTTTGACCTGCCCCAAAGCGTCGCGGTGGCGACGGGTGGCACCGTGGCCACCCTCCGGGCAATGATTGGCGCAGAAACCGGCCAGAAGGCCGAGGAAACGCCCTCCGTGGTCACCCTGGAGCAGGCGCAGGGGTTGTTGGCGCGGATTTCTCCGCTGACCCTGGCCGAACGGCGCCAGGTCCCCGGTCTGCCGCCGGCCCGGGCAGACGTCTTCCCGACGGCCTTGGTGACCCTGTTGGCCATTGCCGAGGCGGGTGGGTTTTCATTCCTGCGCCACTCTTTTCACAATCTGCGTTACGGACTGGCGGCCGAATTGCTGGCCGAAAGGTAGGCTGCGCCGGGGCTCAGGCGCGCGTTTGCTTGCGCATCGATTTGACCAGCATGTCGAAATCCTTGGGCAACGGAGCCCTCAAGTCCATCGGCTTGCCCGTGGAGGGATGCGCAAAAATGAGATGTTCGGCGTGCAGCATGACGCGTGGCGGTTTCGGCAACTCCGGACTCGCCCGCCAACCATAGACGACATCACCGATCAAGGGATGTCCGACCGACTTCAGGTGCACCCGGATCTGGTGCGTGCGACCGGTGTGAATCCGGCAGCGCAACATCGAGGCCCGTTCGCCGAATCTTTCCACGAGAGCCCAGTCGGTCCGGGCGGGCTTGCCTCCCTCCCCGGTCGTCATGCGGTGCCGATGAACCGGATGGCGCGCGATGCCCCGATCGATGCTCCCGCTCAACCCCTTCGGCACGCCGCTCACCAGCGCCACGTATTCCTTCACCAAGGTCCGGGTGGCGAATTGATCCGAGAGCGCT
>JAUXOH010000008.1 GCA_030682505.1 Candidatus Didemnitutus sp.
CGTCGCACCCCTCCACTCGGGCCGGTCGGAGAGCACGAGGTCCATCCGGCCCGCGATTCCGAGCCGCGCGCCGCCGGGTCCGAGCGCAATCGTGGTGCCCGCGGGCAACCGGAGCTCCGTCGCGACAAACGGCGGTGCGGCCAAAGAGAAGACTTTCTCCAGCAGCACCGAGCCCATTTCGGCCAGCTCCGCATGAAATGAATCCCAATAGCGATCGCGCGGCCAGCGCACCCGCAACTCCTGCAAGGCGCGCGCCAGTTGCTCCCGGGCGCTCGGCGCCGGGGGTATCTGCATGAAATCCCCGCGGGCCGGGTCCCCGCGCAGCGCGTCGGCCAGCAAGCGGTGCGCGATTTGTCCGAGGGATTTCTTGCGGGCTCGCACCAGCGGCGCCCATTCCACGCGCCGCGTTTTCAGCACCGCGCCGAACCACAATTCCACGGGATCGCGCATCCCCCGTTCGATCAAACCGGCGGCGAGCTGCGCCGGCCGGGTGATCACGGGATCGCCGCAGAAAAAATAATCATCAAATGGCAAAGCTCGATCACGCCGGCTTTGCCAGGTGGCAAACCACCCGGAGCAATCACCCGGCGGCGCATCCCCGGCCACCGTACGGGCGCGGTGCGAAAAATCCTCTTCCAGACTTCTGCCCTGCGTCTCCGTCCCGCGCACGGCAAACAGCACCCGTTCCAGCCACGCATTGGGCGCGCACTTCAACTCCGGCTCCTCTTCATCGAACAGGGCGGCGGCGAAAACCACCTCGCCGCTGGTGTTCGCCGCGATGCTCGCATAACTCTTCTTCTCCAGATCGGCGCGGTCCTCGCTCGTCGGCACACCGAGCGAAAATCGTCCGCGTTGGTTGAGTTTCGTGCGCTGCTCATCCGTGAGCCAACAGCTCGACTCCGTCCGCTGCGGCCAGATGCCCGCGTTGCTCTCGACCAAGATTATGTCCGACCACGCCAGGGCGGCGGCACGCTGGCGACTCGTGAGGGTGACCGGCGCGAACAGCCCACGGCCGGGAGGATCGGCCGCCGCCGATTTCTCGACCAGAAACTCGGCCAGAGTCGCAAAGATCACTTTGGCGGGCAGGACGCGTTGATCGCGGTCCGCATAGACGCGCAACGGCTGCCAGGATTCGGGCAACTCGAGGTGAAACTTGCTCCCAACCTCCGCGAAAAATCCCAGCGCGGTCCCCAGCGTGAGTTCGTTCGGCCAAGCCGGCAGCAAGAGCGCGACCAGGCGCGCAACCTCTTTCCCGTCCTCATGGGTCGAAGCGGCCAGCCGGGCGTTCACCGCGGCCAACGCGTGGGTCTGCAATTCGTCAAACACCCGCTCGCAAACCGCGCGCGCCCGGCCGAGATCCAGAGTCGTATGATTCAGTGCCCGCAAAAGCGGCCACAAGACGAGCAGTTCCTCGATCCGGGCTCCGCGCTCGTAGAAGCGCAGCAGGGCGTTCTGCAATTGGGCGTCAACCACCGGCGGGGCGGCCGTATCGAGCAGGTCGTTAAAGGGCAAACCGCGGGCAGTCAGGAGGCGAAGCAGGCGCAGGTGGGCGGGATCGGAACGCGGGAAAACCACCGCGACATTCGTCGCGCCGCGCCCGAGGAGTCGGGCCACCTCGTCCGCGACCAGTTCCATTTCATCGGTGCGGGTCTGACCGACGATCACACGCGCAGCAGTCAAGGTGCCGGCCACCGGCTCCCGCCAGACGCGGGCCACCGCCGCGCCCGCCGGCTCGATCTCCCGTGGCGGAGCGATGACAGCTTCGACACCGAGGAGCGAGGCCCAGACTTCGATCCAATGTTCGTCGTGAGCCCGGCGTCCGCGCAACTCGGGTTCGGGCAAGATGACGGTCACTGCTTCGGCGCGCCGCGCGAGTGCGGCCAACGGGAAAAACTCCGGCCAGTTTTCCGCGGTAAATCCGTAGATCAACAACCGGCCGCCGAGTCGCGAAGCCCCGGGCTGCACCGCAAGCAGGGCCGTGCTGATGTTCTTCACCGGGGCCAACACGTAGCCGAACGCGTCGACTCGCTCCGCGAGTTCGCCAAAAACATCCCGCAGCGCCCGGAGGGGAAAATCAGACGCCGTGAAGCCCGCTTGCAGGAGTTGATCGAAATCCGCCAGCGCGCGCTCCGGATCGCTTTGCAGACTTTTCCAGAGCCCCCATGCGGGATCGGTGGATGGCAGGGGCGCCAGACGCTCGGCGATGAGCGCACGCAGATTCAATCGCAGCAATTCCCGTCCGAGAGCGGGTTCACGGGACTCGGTCAGGTTGGCCAGTTTGGGCCATGCGAGTCCGGGCGTGAGGAACTCGACGCCCAAGAGCGCCACGCCTTCCCGCACGCAGCGCAATTTGAGCGCGTGGGCCTGGCCTCGCGTCGGCACCAGCACGTGGTCCCGCTGCAGGGTCGTCCGGTCCGCCAACCACGGGCGGACGAGGTCACGCCAAGCGGCGTCCCAATCGTGCACCACGTGCAAGTTGCAGCTTTCAGCCATGCGAACGTCATCAACGACAACTCACTGCGTGGCAGCAACCCGCTTCTGCAATCGCCACGGCCATCCGGCACAATTTTCGCCGCACCCCCTTCCCCACCACCGGAACCGCTCCTCCCAGCGGCAAAGAAAAACCCCGCGGCCTGAACGGCGCACGGGGTAGAAAATCCGAAGGAACGAATCCGCTTACTGCTTCACGGCGAAGATATGCTTCGCGATCTGCGACTTGTGGTGCGAGGCGGAGTTGCGGTGAATGACGTTGCTCTTCACGGCCCGATCGAGGGCGGAGCTGAAGGAGATTGAGGCGGCGCGCGCTTTCTCGGCGTCTTCGGCCTTGACCGCGGCGGCGACCGCCTTGGCGAGGGTCTTCAACCGGGTCTTGATGGTCTTGTTCCGCGCCGCGTTGCGGAGGGATTTGCGGGCTGCTTTGATTGCTGACTTAGTATTGGCCATGACGTTGTGAAATTAGGAAGGGCCGAAACACCCAAAATCGCCTAGGTGAGTCAAGCGCTTTCTCCCCGCGGCCCGAAATGACGAGCTCCCTGAGATTGATTGCGCGGCCCTGGTGGATGCGATATGGATCGCGTCCTCGATTCAAGATGAACACCCAAACCCGCCTTATCGTGTTGCTTGGCCTGCTGTTGGCTGGATTTGGCGCGGCAATTTTTATGATGCGCGGCGCCCATTCGCGCGAAGCAGACCGGATGTGGGGCGACTTGAAGAAAGAACAGGGGGTCTTGCTCGACAGCTTGGTGGAATTGACGGGCGAATCCCTGCAGAATTTTGCGGGGGACTACTCCTTTTGGGACGAGTTGGTGGAATTTGTGCGGACCGGCGATCCGACCTGGGCGAAGGAAAACATCGAGGTGAGCCTGGCCACTTTTCACGCTCATGGAGCTTGGGTCCTGCGACTGGACAACTCGCAGGTCTACGGCGCGGTGCGAGCAATCGAACCCTCCTTGGTTGCCCTGCCGGTCCCCCGAGAACTGCTGGCGGAGAAACTCAGGTCGACGCCCTTCGCTCACTTCTATGCGCGCACGGCGGCTGGCTTGCTGGAATTTCGCACCGCGCCGATTCAGCCGACCGCGGACGCTGATCGCGTCTCGCCCGCCCTCGGTTGGTTTGTCGTGGCCCGTCTTTGGAGCGCGGAGCAGCTGGAGCCACTCCAGCGCGTGCTTGCCAGTGAGATCAGCCTCACCGAAGTTGGACAGCCATCAGACCTCGCGGTTGAGGCCAACCGTATTCTCCTCCAGCGCGACCTGCTCGATCTGCGCGGCGACGTCGCGATGGTACTGCAGGTCAGGTATCGCTCGACCCCGCTGGCGCTGCTCTTGCGCCACCATCAATCGGACATGGTGATCTTTGCGAGTTTCGGAGCCGTGATGCTGTTGGGCATCGTCATTGGGGTCGGGCAATGGGTGATCCGACCCCTGCGGCGGCTGGAACAAAGTCTGGCGGCCAATTCCCCCGCACCACTCACCCCGCTCCTGCATGCACCCGACGAATTTGGCCGGCTCGCCAAACTGGTTGGCAACTCCTTCGCACAGCGCCGCCAACTGGAACTCGAAGTGGACGAACGACGGCGGGTCGAACTCGCGTTGCGCCAAAGTCAGGAGGAATTGCGCGGTGTTTCCAACCTCAAGAGTCGCCTCGCGCGTGATCTGCATGATGGAGTCATTCAATCCATCTACGCCGCAGGTCTGGGTCTGGAAGGACTCCGCACGGCTTTGCGCAACGACCCCGCATTGGGGGAACGCCGCCTCGACGCCGCCCAATCCAGCCTGAACCAAACCATTCGCGAAGTGAGAAACTTCATCCAGGGCCTTGACCCCGAAGAGACCGAACGGACCGACTTCGGGAAAACGGTGCGCGCCCTCGTGAGCACCATGCAAACGCTTTACCCTGCGGATCTCCAACTCCAGATTGATCCGGCTCTTCATGGGCTCACCGCCCGCGAGGAAGTGCACGCCCTACAAATCTTGCGGGAGTGCGTGAGCAACGCCCACCGCCATGGGGGAGCCTCCCAAATCCAGATCCACTTTCAGGCGACTCCTACCGCCGCAACGCTCGAGATCGCCGACAACGGGTGCGGTTTTGATCCCGCGGCGGTGAGGAATCTGGGCGGCTCCGGCCTCGTCAATTTGGCGACCCGGGCGGCAGAAATCGGTGCCCAGCTCGAGATCTTGTCGGCGCCGGGAAAAGGGACTCGTATCAGTTTGCGTTTTGCCCAACGTTCCGGCCCTGCATGACCGCCCTGTCCACCAAGCCAATTACGCTGCTGCTCGTCGACGACAGTGAGCTCGTGCGCACCGGCCTGACGACCCTGCTCGACTCCCCCACCGAGACCAATCGGT
>JAUXOH010000087.1 GCA_030682505.1 Candidatus Didemnitutus sp.
GGACGACAACCCCTGTTGTCTTCGTCTCGCGCGCTTAGAATGGATAAAAATGTTCCTGCTGCCAGCCGAGGAGGGCCTTGAGGCGGGCATTGGAAACAAGGCTCTGACGGTCAGCGAGGGGGCGTTTGAGGGTTTTCACTCGGGGGAGAAACTTCTTGATGAGCTCCGCCGTGGGCAGGTTCGAGGAAGTGTCATCGGAGACGACGTTGACGGGCTCGCAGCCAAGACCATCTTTCTCGATCGCGAGGCGGCAGGCGCTGGCGAGGTCGCGCGAATCGATGTAGGACCAGAGGATGCGCAGACGGTCCTCCGGATGGTCGAGGCGTGCCTTGAGCCCGGCGTAGTCCTCTGGGCAGACGACGTTGCCGATGCGGAAGGAGAGGATCTGGGTTCCGTCGCGGCGGTGAAACATCGCGGCCGTGACTTCATTGACGACCTTGCTCAGCCCGTAGGTATCCTCGGGCAATTGCGGGTGGGCCTCGTCGACAGGCAGGTAGTGCGGCTCGAAGAACTTGTTCGCGAAACAGATGCCGTAGGAGGACTCACTGGACGCGATGATGGCTTTCTTGATACCGAGCAGGCCGCAGGCCTCGAGCACGTTGTAGGTGGAAAGAGTGTTGAGCCGGTAGATCTCGTCGTTGGGATTCTCATGGGCGCGGGGAATGGCGGCCAGGTGGACGACGCCGTCGTAGGGGGCGCGGTTGCCCGAGGCGTGCGGCGAGAAGGCGGACACCACCTGACCGAGCTGCGTGAGGTCGGCGACGACGGTGCGGCACTGGGGCACGGAGGGACGGCGGACGTCGACGTTGATGACGTCGAAACCGGCCTCGACGAAGTGTTTGACGATCCAGTGGCCGGCCTTGCCGCTACCGCCGGTGACAATGACGCGTTTGGCTGCCATGATGAAAGGGAATCCTTGGCACTGGAGCCGTCGATGGCAAGCAGACCGTCTGAAGAGTGCGTTGGGCAGACCCACATGCCGCGAACTTCCGAGCGTGGGTTACCCCAAGCCGACCATGCTCCTCACGTTGCGTTCGTTGGGTTGGGTCGGAACCGAACAGTGAGAAGGGGGCAAGCAAAGCGCCCGGCGGTGATGCCGGGCGCGGGGGGAGGTGGGGGAAGCCACTCCGTCAGGTCCAGAGTGGCTGGCTTTCTGGTCGCAGGGACTGGACGAGACGCGGTGACGAGGTTGGACCCATCGAAAGATAATGCCCGAAGGGAAGGAACTCCCCCGGTACGGACTTCATTATTTTCCTTTCGGCGGGGCCGGGCTCCGGTCGGCGCTTTCGGAACTTCCGGATGCCTCCGCGCGGGTGACAATGCCAGTGATTGTCCCCTTGGGGGCGGTGATGGTGATTTCGGCGGAAGCTGGTCCGGAGCCGATCTCGGCGGCGACCTCCGCCACCTGAACGCCCCGATTCATGGCAATATTGGGACGTTTGATGTTCGATCGGGTGGTGTTGATTGAGGCCTTGGTTTGTGACGGAGTGACGATCAACTCGTATTGTCCAGCCGTCAGGTTCTCGAAGACGAAGCGTCCGGCCTTGTCCGATGTGGTGCGTGCCACGATGCTGCCGCCGGGGTTCTTCCCCAATTTGACATCAACACCCGGAATTGGCTCACCGGCGAAGGCAGGGGCGCCAGCGAACAGGAGCAACGCGCAGGTGGCGAGCAAGGGGATGGGGCGAAAGCGGGGTAGGTTTTTCATGGATGGGTTGTTGGGATCTGACCAGGGCTCCATTGGAAAGTGCGGTACCGTTGGACGCAATGGATATCCCGACCCCCACGCCGCGACATGAATGAACCGATTGGAAACAACCAAGGGAAGACCCCAAAACCGGACTTTGGGTCGAGGGGTCGATCAACGAGGGCAGAGGCAAAAGACCCGGCCTTGCGGGGCCGGGTCTCGAAAACAGAATCAACCACTCGGATTATCCATCCTCAGCGATACTCTTCGTTCGTCATCGCGTTGATGATCTTGAAATTCTCGACGTGGTAGTTTGGGTCGGCGCGGAAGGCCAGTTTGACCCCGAAGGTCTTCTCCACGCGGACGAGCAGGTCGGCGTCCTCGGCGCGGAGGCGCTCGAGGATCGACGGGTGCACGTGCACGCGCAGCGAGTATTCCTTGTTGTCCTTGCGGGCGAGGAGTCGGCGGCAAACCGAGGAGAGCCGACGCTGGAGTTCGACCGACATGGTCGTCGCGCTCTTCACGATGCCACGTCCGTGACAGTAGGGACAGCCGGTGTAGATGTTGGCTGAGAGCGACTCCTGCTGGCGCTGGCGCGTCATCTGCATGATGCCGAGCTGCGAGATGGGCAGGATGTGGGTCTTGGCCTTGTCCTCCGACATGAGCTCGACCATGCGGTCGTAGACGGACTGGCGGTGGCGCCGTTCCTTCATGTCGATGAAGTCCATGATGATCAGACCGCCGATGTTGCGGAGCCGGATCTGGCGCGCCATCTCGGTGGCGGCCTCCATGTTGACCTGGAAGATGGTGTTCTTCTCGTCGCCGGAGCGGCTCTTGTGCGAGCCGGTGTTGACGTCGATCGCGATCAGGGCCTCGGTCTCGTCGATCACGATCTCGCCGCCGGAGGCCAGGGTGACCTTGCGCTGGAAGGTCTGCTCGATCTGGCGCTCGATGTTGTAGCGCTCGAAGACCGGAATGCTGTCCTTGTAGTAGGCGATCTTGCCGCGCGAGCGGGTGGAGATCTGGGAAACGAGGTCCTGCGTGCGCTTGAAGTCGGCCTCGTTGTCGATCAGCACGCGGTCGATGTCCTCGGTGAGGAAGTCGCGCACGGTGCGCTCGACGATGTCGGGCTCCTGATAGAGGCAGGCCGGTGAGCGCAGCGTCTCCATCTTGTGCTGGATCTCCTCCCACTTCTTGAGGAGGAGGTGCAGATCGCGCACGAAGTAGCGGCCCTTTTTGCCTTCGCCCGCGGTGCGGACGATGACGCCCATGCCCTCGGGAATGGTCAGCTCGTTGATGAGTTGCTTGAGGCGCTTGCTCTCCTGCGGCTCCTCGATCTTGCGGGAGATGCCGCAGCCGTCGGAGAACGGCGTGAGGATCAGGTAGCGACCGGGGAGGGAGAGGTTGGTCGTGGTGCGCGGTCCCTTGGTGCCGATGGGGCCCTTGGTGACTTGGATCACGATATCGGTGCCCGGCGGGTAGAGGCCGGGGATGTCCTTCACGGTCGGCTCGGATTTGCGCGGGCCGGCGTCCTTTTTCTTGTTCACGCGGACAACCTCGACGGACGAGTCGGCGGCGGCGGGGAGCATGTCCCAGTAGTGGAGGAAGGCGTTCTTTGCGTAACCGATGTCGACGAACGCGGCTTTGAGGCCCGGGTCGAGGTTCTTGATCCGGCCCTTGTAGATGCCGCCGACCATGCGGTTGTCGGACTCGCGCTCGATCTCGAAGCGGTCAAGCACGCCGTCGTTGAGCAGCGCGACGCGCTTCTCCAACGGTTCGGAATTGATGACGAGTTCGCGGAAGTTGGTCTTTTCCTTCCGGAAGATGTTCAGGATTTTCTGGATCAGCGGACGCTGGGTGGAGCGCTCTTGGGACTCGGTGCGCAGCTGGGAGGCTGTGATCGGCTCGTGGTGCTTGAGCGGAGGGGGCTGGGCAAGTTCGTCTTCATGGCGTGAAGCGGCGTCCCGATTGTCTTGGGAGCCAGCAGAGGAGGGTTGATCGTTCATGGGGGGGCGTGTGCCTGGTGGTGGTGTTGGCGGCGGCCCCGACGCGAGCAAGCTGTGCGCAGGAAATTCCAGCAGAGCGGTCAATATCGGGAAGAGGGGGATTCATTAGAAATCCCTCCGGAATCGATAGACGCTTTGGACCAGTCCTTGCAATAAACAGCAGCTGAGCACGAAGGTGCCGCCGTAGCTAATGAAGGGAAGCGGGATGCCTTTCACCGGCACGAGGCCGACGGTCATGGCGATGTTGACGAAGATATGCACGAACAGCAGCGCGGTAACGCCGATGACGAGCAACATCCCGAAGCGGTCACGGGCAAGGCCCGCAATGCGGACTCCGTTCCATAAAACCACCCCGAACAGTCCAATAACAGCAATGCTTCCCAGGAAACCTTTCTCCTCAGCGATGACGGAGAAGATAAAATCGTTGTGCGCGACCGAGCGCGGCAGGTAGCCGAGCTTGGCCTGCGTGCCCTCGGCCCAACCCTTGCCGATGAACCCGCCCGAGCCGACCGAGATGAGCGACTGGCGTTGGTTCCAGCCGATGCCCATGGGGTCGATCTTGTCCGGCGAGGCGAAGGCCAGGACGCGGTTGCGTTGGTAATCGCGCAGGGGCAGCCAGGAGTGCGGCTCGTAGGAACCGCGGTCGCTGGTGGGCGACAAGTTGTTCTCTTCCAGAAAATTGGCGTAGCGCCACACGTCGAGCGAGACGATGCCGACGAAGAGCGCGAACACGCCCAACGCACCGGCAAAAAAACGCAGCGAGAGATTGGAGACGAACAACATGGCAAAGACCGTCGGTGCGATGACGAGCGCACTACCCAGGTCAGGTTCCGCCATTATCAACAGCATGGGAAAACCCACCGCAAGGGCTAACTTGATCAGCACCTGCAAGGAGTCGCGCACGGTCCCGAGTTTGTTGCCGGTGAGGATCAGGGCAGTCGCGATGATGACCGCCAGTTTGGCAAATTCCGACGGTTGGAACGAGGCCGGCCCAAAATCCAGCCAGCGCTGAGCCCCCATTTTGACGCTGCCGACGCCCGGAATGAGCACCGCGATGAGCAGCAAGATCGCGGCGAGATAGACCCAATGCGCGTATTTGAGCCAGAGCCGGTAATCCAGCAGCGACGTGACGAGGTAGACCCCCGCTCCCAGCCCCAACCACACCAGCTGCATCATCCATTGATGCTGCGCCGAAGCCATCTGGGCGCTGTAGATGAAAAAAATGCCGAACGTCGCCAACACGACCATGCACACCGGGTTGATCCAGTCCGACCGTTCGCGGGTCGTGAACTTGAAAAACTGACGCAGATCGAAGCTCGGGCTGATTCTCACAGTAAAGTGCAGCGACTAAACACCCGCCTTCGCAGCGCGCAACGCTACAGTGCGTTCAAGCGGCGCCGGATGCCGTTTTCTCCGTCGCCGCGACCTCGTTTTGCACGGAAGCCAGCCCCAGCAGAACCCAAAACGGCACCGCCCCCATCGGCCCCTCCAGCACGACGCCGAACGTCGCGCTGACCAGCAGCACCCAGAGGGCGCACCACTGCGCCCAGGCTGGCCGGTTTTCGCTGTGCCGCAGCGATCTCCAGGTACGCGCCAGCATGGCGAGGCAAATGGCGAACCAAGGGACGAGCCCGACCAGTCCCATTCGGCCGAAGACGGTGATGAAGATGTTGTGGGGACTGCGCGCCGTGAATTCTTCGACGGAACTTTCCGGATAATATTCCTGCAGAAATCCGGCGGCCAGGTCGTGGCCGAAGCCCAGGCCGAACGCGGGATTCGTCTGCCAGGTTTCCCGCAGGACGTTTCTCCACCACACGGCCCGGAAGCGATTGTTGCTTCCCTTGTAGTGGCTCTCCTCGCTGTGATAGGTGCCCTCGCCGCGGAAGTCTACCATCGAGCGCATCCGGTCCGCCACGCCGTGGAGTTTGCGCTGGGCCCAGACGCTGTCACCCAAGGTGGCCAGACCGACCACGACGAGCAGCACCGATCCGAGCAGGGCACCCTGCCACAGGGGAAACAACCAGCGCCGCGCCGCGAGCAGCAGCAGGCACGCGAACAGCAATCCGGCCAAAGACGACCGGCTGTCGCTGTTCATCACGCTCAAGCTGAACGCGGCGGAAACCACCCAGGCCCAAGGCGGCACCCGGTTGCCGGCGTGGAAAAAC
>JAUXOH010000381.1 GCA_030682505.1 Candidatus Didemnitutus sp.
CCCAATTGCTGGAAACGGCGCGGTCAGCGGTGAGAGAGGCAAGGGGATTGGCGGCCGAACAGCAGTTTGCCGCCGCGCTCGATCGTCTCCAGCGCGTGCGGGATACTTTCCCGGACAATGCGGTGACCCAAGAGGTGGCGGCTGAGCTGACCGTCGCGTTGGCCGAGATTGCCACCGCGCGGGACGAACACCTGGCAACGATGGCTTCGGCGACCAAGCGTCAGATGCAAAAGCCCCACGCCACGCCGGAGGGAGCCTCCCCGCGAGTGGCGGCAGAACTGTCGGCAGCCAATCGTGCCCCGGTGCCGTCGGTGCGTCCCGAGATCGACGCCCTCGTTGTGCGCGGACGCTCGCAATATCTGGCTGGCGATCACACGGCGGCGGCGCAGACCTTTGTGCGGGTGCTGGAGCACGATCCGTTCAACGGGGACGCGAACGCCTTTCTGCAGCGGATTGCACGCGGGAGCATCGATCGGAACGCCGCTCGCGCTCAAACGACCGCGCAACTCCTCAACGAAGTGGAGCGCGCCTGGAAGCGGCCCAGTGTCTACCGGGAACCGCCGGCAGGATCGATCCCCGACGCCGGCCTCTCGCCGCTGGTGGACAAGTTGAACAAGATTATTTTGCCGAGTGTGAGTTTCAGCGGGATGGAACTGGGGCGCGTGGTGAACACGCTGAGCGTCATTTCCGAGGAATTCGATCAGTCCGGCACTACCCCCAAGGGCGTGAACATCGTGCTGGTGGATTCGAGCAATGCGAACCCGCCCGTGAGCATCACGCTGCGCAATCTGTCGTTGAAGCGGGTGCTCGACTTCATCACCGACTCGGTCGGCTACCAATACGAAGTGCAGCCCGATGCGATCGTGGTGCGGTCCGGCGGCGAAATATCCGCCCTTGAGACGCAATTTTTCCCTGTCTCCCGCTCCACCGTGTTGCGCATGACTGGCCGCAGCGCGCTGGCGCAATCCCGGGGGGGTGATGCGCTGACTGGTGGTGAGGCAGCGCAAAACATCGAGGGCGAGGGTCAGGCGATCCGAAAATTTCTCCAGCTTGCGGGTGTCAGCTTCGACGATGTCGAGGGGAGCACGTTGGCCTTCGACGGCTCGCAACTCATCGTGACGCAAACACTCCGCAATCTGGTCAGACTGCGCAACATCCTGGCGCGCTACAGCGAAGTGCGACAGGTGGAGATCGAGGCGAAATTCATGGAAGTGCAGGACGGCGCACTCGAAGAGCTCGGGATCAACTGGAACATCGGCAAGAAGGCCACGCAGCACTCGGGTGCCAGCGTCACGAACTACACCACCGGCAATCGTTCCCTCGCGGGTGCGTTCAGCAACAATGTCAGCGGCACCCCCGGCGCGATCATCCGTCCGGCGGTGGCGGAGACGCCGACCACGAACCCGCAGGAGGGGATCAACCTTCCCATCACCAGCAATCCGCCGCCGATCCCCGGGATGAACAATCTGGGGCTGGGAGCCATGCCGCTGGCGGCCGTCACCGGGATCCTCGGTGAATTCAATGTCAACGCCGTCATCCGCGCCTTGTCCCAGCGCAGCGGCACGGAGTTGTTGAGCGCGCCGAAGTTGACGGTGCTTTCCGGCCACGCCGCCACGATCACGGTGGCGCAGGAGCTGCGCTATCCCCAGTCCTACGGACAGGTGCAAAGCCAGGTTGGCACGGGCAGTGCCAGCGGCGGCGGTTCGGCGGGGGTGACCATTACGGCGGGCACCCCGCAGGACTTTGCCACGCGCAACATCGGGGTGGAACTGCGGGTGACGCCGACGGTGGAAGAGGATGACTACAGCGTCAGTCTCGACCTCAATCCCCGGGTGACGGAATTCGAAGGCTTCGTGGAATACGGCGGGCAAAGCGTCGCGGTCTCGGGCAGCACCACCGTGACCGTGCCGTCGGGATTTTATCAGCCGATCTTCGCCGTGCGCGAAGTTTCCACGCAGGTCACGATTTGGGACGGAGCGACGATTGTCATGGGCGGACTCACGCGCGAGGACACGCGCAAGACGAACGACAAGGTCCCCGTGATTGGCAACCTGCCGGTGCTGGGACGGCTCTTTCGCAGCAGCGGGGAAAGCGCGCAAAAGCGCAATCTGCTGATCTTTGTGACGGCCAATCTCGTCAGCCCCGGCGGATCCTTGAAGCGGCAGAGCGTGCCGGGCGCGTCGGCAGGCGCGGTGTTCCAGAATCCGACCATCGTTACCCCCGGGGGAGCCGAGAGCCGGACGCCGGTCGACCGTTAGAGGGGCTGGGGCTGCCGAATCCGGCGCGACGGGAGCGGAAAAGCGGACTCAGAAAAGGAACCGTGACAAGCGCACATTCACCCCTAGTTTGCGTGGGTGCCTGACGAATCGACGCTCCGCTCCAACCCCTTTTCCCGCTGCGGGCGGGAGCTGCTCTCTCCGGCCGGCTAAGGGCCGGTTTTTTCTTCCCCCGTTCCATGGAAACCAAGTTTGAGCTGGTTCCGGCTGCCAACAAATTCGGCACTCTCGGGGGTGTCTTCATTCCGAATGTGCTGACGATGTTGGGCGTCATCATGTTCCTGCGCACGGGCTGGGTCGTGGGGCAGGCGGGACTGAAAGACGCGCTCATCATCTTGTGCATCGCCAATGCGATCACCCTGCTCACCCGTTTGTCGCTGTCGGCGATTGCGACGAACCGGAAGGTTGGCGGAAGCGGGACCTATTTTCTGATTTCGCGCAGCGTTGGTCGGAAAATGGGCGGGAGCGCGGGTTTGCCGCTGTTCCTCGTCCAGGCGGTTTCCGTGGCGTTCTATATCATCGGTTTCACGGAGTCGTTGCATTTCATTTTTTCGGAGGTACCGGACCGGTTGGTCTCGGGGGGCGTGCTCGCGGGATTGTTCGTCATCTCGTGGATCGGAGCGGATCTCGCGATCAAGACGCAGGATTGCATCATGGCGGGCGTGGGCATGTCGGGCGACGTGCGGGAACCATCCAAGAGCATTCCGCGCGGCCCGTTGACGGCCGGCGTCGTGACCTACATCGGGTTGAGCCTCCCGACGAATGAACTGGCCGAGCCGCTGGAGCGCGATGCGGCGACGGTGCTCGGGATCAAGGGCAACATCTTCCTCGCGCAGAACTGGGAGGATCTCGATTGAGCAAGTGGCTTTTGCTGGATGGATACAATCTGGCCTTCCGTGCCTTCTATGGAATGCCGGAGCTGACCCGCGCGGACGGATTTCCGACCGGGGCGCTGCATGGTTGGGTGAAAACGATCTGGCGACTGAGCGATCAGGAGCAGCCGGACGAAATGCTGGTCTTCTTCGATCTGGGCGGAGCGCAGGACCGGCTGGCCTTGCTGCCCGAATACAAAGCGAACCGCAAAGAAACTCCCGCGTCACTCGAACAACAGATTCCGGTGCTGAAGGATCTCACCCGGGCGATGGGTTTGGTGGGGATCGAGATCGACGGCGTGGAATCGGACGATCTGCTCGCCTCGCAGGCCCGCATGCTGGCGAACGCGGGCCATGAAGTGTGGATCGTGAGTGCCGACAAGGACTTTGCACAATGCGTCGATGACCGCGTCAAGATGCTGTTGCCGCCGCCCACCGCCAATCCGCGGCTCGGTTGGCGGACGATGGATGCGGCCGGGGTGGTGGAAAAATTTGGCGTGCCGCCCGAAAAAATTGCGGAGTATCTGGCGATCGTGGGTGACACCTCGGACAATATTCCGGGCATTGATGGGTGCGGGCCCAAAACGGCGACGAAGTGGTTGCACGAGCACGGCGATCTCGAAGGACTGATCGCGGCGGCGGCAACGTTGAAACCCGAGCGCTTCCGCGAGCAAGTGGCGGCGCGCGCCGATGACTTGCGGCGGAATTTCAAATTGACCACGCTGCGCACGAATTGCCCGCTGCCTTGGGCGCAGACGGGGGAGCCGCAAGCCGAGAAGATTTTTGCCCTCCTCGAGCAGATGGAGATGAAATCCACGCTGATGGAAGCGAAGCGCCGCTACACGGGTCAAGGCGAACTGTTCTAGCGCGCTCCGGACGCGACGCCCCCCCTAGCTCGCGGCCGGCGGCTCGAAGATGTAGCCGATGCCGTGCACGGTCTTGAAACTGTCGAGGCTGAGCCCGTTGTCCGCAAACGCCGCGCGAATCTTGACGATGTATTGATCGAGCGAGCGGCTGCGGATATCGGCGTGAATCCCCCACACCGAGTGAATCAATTCCTTGCGCGTGATCACGACGTTGCGGTGCGTGTTGAGATAGGCAACAATGCCGAGCTCTTTGCGACCGATCGGGTGGGTCTGCTGGTTGGGGAATTCGATGATCATCCGATCCGGATGCACCTGGGCGCCGAGAAACTCGAAGGGCTGATCGTGGGTGCTGACATTCTTCGTGAGATGGAAATCACCCTTCGACTCGGCTCGGCGCAGGACGGCATTGATGCGCGCGACCAGTTCGGGGTAGCTGAAGGGTTTGGTGATGTAATCATCGCCGCCCATTTCCAGACCCTTGACCTTGTCGGTCTCCACCACGTTGCCGGTGAGGAAAATGATCGGCACGTGGACGTCACGCTGGCGGAGGTCCTCCATCAGTTGAAACCCGGTGGAGTCGGGGAGCTTGAGATCCAGCAACAGTAGGTTGGCAAAATTACGCTCGAGAAAACGCAGCGCCGGGGCGCAGCGATCGTAGGCTTGGGTTTGCATCCCGGCATTTTCCAAATGCTGGCATATCAGCTTGGACAGTACATCTTCGTCTTCGACGACGAC
>JAUXOH010000383.1 GCA_030682505.1 Candidatus Didemnitutus sp.
GGCTACGCTGATCCGCGTCGGACGAATGCAGCGGTGGGTTATTGAAGGTGGGGTGGTACGACCAACCGCTGGCTCGCGGAAAAACCGGAACATAGGCGGTCTAACCGAGGTGGATCGTTTGGTTCGCGGCTGGAATCGCCAACCGGATCTCGTTTCCCTGCTGCAACGGGCATGAAGCCAAACCACCAAGCCTTTCTTGACTCCATTTCTGCCCTGAAGAGGTGGGCGGCAACAACGGCTCCATTTTCGTGTCACCGGCCGGGTTAAATACAGCCACCTCGGGCCGGGTTAAATGCAGCCACCCTGAAGAGGTGGGGAGGTCATGAACGATGGGATGGGGAGGACAAGAAAAAAGGTGCGATCGCCGGACGAGCGGATTGGTCGCGGCCGAGGACAGGAGCCGAAGAGCTTGCCGCAGGGCGCGACCAATCCGCGGGTGTGCGTTGGTCAGACATGTTTTTTGCCTCCGGATTTTGCGAGGGCACTGTCTTTGAGCCGGTAGCTTTCGCCGGTGATGGCGAACACGGTGGCGTGATGGAGGAAGCGGTCGAGGACGGCGCCGGCGGTGGGCACGTCCTGCAGCAATTTTCCCCAGTCCTCCAGCGGCCGGTTGCTGGTCATGATGGTGGAGCGCGTTTCGTAGCGGCGCATGATCACCTCGAGGAGATACTCGCCGGAGTGTTTGGGCAGCGCGCGCAGGCCCATGTCGTCGATGATGAGCAGATCGCTTTTGAGATAAGCTTGGAGCACGCGGTCGCGCTGCTGGAGCGCGTCCTCGGCGAGGAAGTCGCGCACCAAATCGAAGATCGAGCGGTAGCCGACCGTGAACCCCTGCTTGATCGCTTCGTAGCCGATGGCCTGGGCCAAGTGCGTTTTGCCGGTGCCGGGCGGACCGATGAACAGCACGTCGTGTTTGGCGCGGATAAAGTGACAGGCCGCGAGCTCGTAGATCGGCTTGCGGGGGATCGATGGATTGAACCGCCAGTCAAACTCATCGAGAGGCTTGAGGGTGCGGAAGTCCGCCGTCTTGACCCGGCGTTGGATCTTGCGTTGGTGGCGGATGTTGACCTCGTCCTGGAGCGCGAGGGTCAAAAACTCCTCGTGGGTGAGTCGGTTGGCGAGCGCCTCTTGGAGGCGCACGGTCAGGGTCTCGCGCAAGCCGGAGAGCCGCAAATCATGGAGCAGAGTTTGGAGTTGGTTCATAGGGGAGTTGGTAGTGACTGAGATCGCGGATGAGGGGATGGACTTGGAGGAAGTCGACCTGCACGACTTGCTCGCCTTGCAGGAGCAATTGGCGGACGGCGCGCAAGCGCCACAGACCGAGATGGACGGCCCGGCCACAGGCGCGCTCCAACTCCAGGACGGGATGCTCGCGCGCGAGCGCCAGCAGACCTTGCAAGGTCCGCATCGCTTCGGGCCCACGCTGGGCCAGCAGGCCCTCGGCCCACGCGCCACTGTGCGCGCCCAACAATCGGCAACGCTCCAGCATGTAGTCGGCGCCGCGCTCGATGATGACGCGCTTGTGGGCGTGGATGTGCGCGTCATCGGTGGCGAACCGTCCGGGCTCGACCCGGACGTGGACCCCGATGGGCTCGAAGCGCTGATTGAAAATGCGCACCAAGCGGGCCTCGGCGCGGACCCAGACATCGCAACCAAGATACTCCGGCGGCACCGAGTAGAACGCCCGTTGGTAGGCGACGTGGCCGTCGCGATGCACCTTGCGCGGCGCCTCCTCGAAGCAGGGAAAGAGCGCCGCCGGCAACGGCCGCAAGGCGCTCTGCTCCGCGGTCGTGAAGTAGGTGCCGACCTGCTGGCGAATGGTGCCGTGCAGACGAGTGTCGGCGACCGTGCGCTCCCACTCGGACAAAAACATGTTTTGTTCGGCCAGGCTCCCAAACGTGCGGCCCTTGAGCGCGTTGGCTTGGGCGTATTTTACGCCCGCCTCGATCTTGCCCTTGTGGCGCGGCATCGCCGGCTTCGTCGGCAACAGCGCGGTGCCGTAGAACGAGCAAAACGCGCGGAGCTTCGGGTTGAGCTCCGGATCAAACCAGTCCGGCTGGAGGACCGCGGCCTTGAGGTTGTCGACGACCAGCGTGGCGGTGACGCCGCCAAAGTGGCGAAACGCGTTTTCCAGACAACGAATGAACGTCTCGGTATCCTGCCGCCAGACGACCTCGCTGTAGGCCTTGCGTGAGTGACTGAGCACGGCGCGAAAGAGATGCGGCCGGCGGCGACGCCGGTCCGGTTCGGCGATCCATGCGCCCTGACCAAAGTCGACCTGCATCTCCTCGCCGGGCTCGCACTCCATCCGGCGGAATGGCAGCTCGTGGACCTGCACCAGTCGGTGAACGAACCGTTTGACCGAGCCATACGCGCCGCGAAAATCATGCTCGCGCACCAGATCCTGATAGATCCGCTGAACGGATAGACCGGCCTGCACGGCCGTCTCAATCTCGGTGGCCAGCGGTTGACAAAGACTTGTCGGGCCGGGGCGCGAGCCGTGGGCCGGGTTCGTGGCTGGTTTTGGCGGCGGATCGTTCGCCGCGCCGTGGGCCGGGTTCATGGCTGCATTTGACGGCGAATCACCCTGCGAGCCGTGGGTCGGGTTCGTGGCTGCATTTGCTTCTGCTTGCGCCCGCCGCAGTTGCCGGCCGACCGTGGCTCGATCCACGCCCAGCTCACGCGCTACCCGGCGCCGCGACCAGCCTCGGGTGGTTAAAACGATAATCGACTGTTGGATGCTCACGTTGAGTTGGTTCATTACGCCCTCGGCGAAAGCGATCTTCGCCTCGGACGTAAACTAACCTCTCAAAGTGGCTGCATTTGACCCGGCCCGACCTGGCTGCATTTGCCCGGCCCGTGACAGCACTACGCTTTCCAGTCTCTGTTGTCATTGTGGTATTTTGTTGTGGGGCGGTCGTGCGAATAGCTTACGCATGCTCGGCGTTTTTGCCAACTTGATATATAGCACGCGCACCCCGCGGGCATCACCACTTCATCGCTGGAACAGAAGACTTATTAGCAGCGGGTTGACTCACTGCTGGGTCTCAACGAATCCCTTGATGTCACTGCCGTTCAAAGTCTCTTCCGGGAAGAGTGTGTCCACCGGTAATGCTCCATTCATTCATAAAAGCTAACGGACATCCTTCCTGTGGCCAATGGCAAATTCCCGCGTGTTATCGCTTGCAAGCAAGCTTCTACAAAAAAGCATGTCCCCCCTCATGCCCGCGCCCCGCGAACTGCCCATTTACGAACTCGAGTCCCGGATCCTCACGATCGTGCGCGCAGCGGGTCGCGCGATTGTGTAGGCACCGCCGAAGGAGACTTAAGATGAACGGGCGCGGGTCTTTTCTTCCGGTGTCGCTTCCTTCACTTTGCGCCGCAGTTCAAGTTTTTCCCTGAGCAACCCGGCTTTAGGGTGGCCGATGTTCTCAGCCATCTGAGCGTAGCGGATGGCTTGTTCGAGGGTGGGGGCGTTTGGTTCGCCTTCGTAGGTCAGAGCCCCAAGAAAGAAGAGCGCGTTGACATGGTTGCCGTCGGCCGCACGCTGAATGAACTGCAGGGCTTTGAGCTTATCTTGGGTCACGTTGGTGCCGAAATAGTACATCTGGCCAAGCGAGTAGGCGGCTTCAGGTGAGTTGGGAACCGCGCGATGGAAGGTTGCGATCGCTTCGGCGAGTTTACCTTGTTTCATCTGCTGTATGGCCAGTTGATTCAGGGCGGATCCGTTGCCTCGTTTGATGGCCTGCTGGGCGTATTTCTTGCTCCGGCTTGCGTTGGGCTTGACTCCGAGACCTTGATCATAGCAAACCGAGAGCCAGTCGTACGCATAGCCTGCCAGAAAATCGTCCTCGAATTCGGTCAATTTTCGGAGGAGCGGGATGGCCTCCGTGTAATTCTGCTTGCGCATGAGGATGTCGCAGATGGAGGGCAGCACCCGCAGGTTTCCCATCTTCACCATCTGCTGCATCCAAAATATGGCACGATCCATGTCGAATGATACCCCGGTGCCCGTGAGATAGAAATTAATCAGCCGACGCAAGGCCTCAGGGTTGCCCTCCAAGGCGGCCAAGCGGTAGTGATAGGCCGCTTCCGTGAAGGTGACCGGCACGCTTTGGCCATGTTCGTGCATGTGACCCAAGTTGAAGTGCGCCCCCGGGAGGCCCCAGTCCACCGCTTGTTCAAAATACTGATAAGCTTTTTGGTAGTCTTGGGGCAGGAGTATCCCATCGTGGTAAGCAGTGCCGAGATTCAGGGCGGCGTAGGGAAACTGAAGCCGGACACTGGCTTCGTAGTGTCGGAGCATCAAAGCTCGGTTGGTCTCGATGCGGGCGCCACCGACAGTGCCGAGGACCTGCCTCAGTTTTTCCGCATAGAGCACTCCAAGATTACAATGAGCGCGGGCATGATCGGGCTGCTGTTGCAGGCATTTCAGGTAATAGGTCTCAGCCTTGTCCAGATCCTTGGCCACTCCGCGGCCCCCTTGCAGCATGTTGGCATAGTTCGCGGTGGCGTCGGCATCGCCGGCATCGCTGCCTTCGATGTAATAACTCACAGCCTCCTTCAGGGCTTCTTGCGCGGTGGTGCCATACCCGAACGCCCGGGTGGCGATGTGCTCGGCGAGCAGGCCCAGTTGGCAAAGGGCACCGCCGTGCCGTGCTTTTCCGGCCTTCTTCAACCATTTCTTCGCGTCCTCCATGTCGGCTTTGACGCCCCAGCCGTTCAAATATCGCAGACCGAGTAGATACTGCGCGGTCGGATCGTTTTTCTTTTTGGCCCAGGTCTCGTTGAGAGCGGTCACTTCCTCGAAGGTGAGCGGTTCCGGCGGACACTGGCCGAGGTTGCCCAAGTAACAGACGATATCGGTCGCGCGGTGCTTTTGAAAGAGCGCGTCGGCCTTGGCGGGATCCTTCGCGACTCCGAAGCCATTCTGGTAACAAATGGCGAGATTGGCGACGCCTAGGTAGTGCTTTGGTTTGTCGCCGCCGCCGGCTTTTTCAAACCATCGGAACGCCTGGACGGGATCGGCCTGACCGAGTTCACCCCGGGCGTGGATGAGGCCAAGCTGGAGCATAGCCCAAATCTGGCCGGTCTCCGCAGCGAGCTCATACCATTTAACGGCCTCGGCGGCGTTGTAGTTCTTCGATTTCTTGTCGCCAAGCATGGTGGCGATGTTCATTTGCAGGCTGCTGAGCTGATTTGCTCCGACTTCATCTGCCTTTTCCTCGAGATCCGCCACGGCGAACTCGTCCAGTATTTTTAGGGAAACATAATTATGGATGAGACTGATCTGTTGGCGCGCAATGAGCTTGCGACTGCGGTCGAGCATTTCGTTCGCCTTGGCGAGGTCTCGTGGTCCGCCTTGGCCGAAGGCGTAGTTCAGGGCGGCTTGCACCGCTGCGGCATAGAGACCGCTGCGCCCTTCGGTGCCGGCGGTGGCTGCGGCAACGTAGTGCGCCTGCGCATCGGTGGTTCTGCTTTGGCGGTCCAGGATCTGCCCGAGAAGGAAGTGGGCGGTGGCCTGAGATTCTCTGACGGGATCGCGACTCAGTTCGCCGGCGACACCTCCGCTGCTGTCGGAGATCGCGCCAAGGGTCGGATCCGGAGCGGTCGGCTGGCTGAAATCAGCGTCCGTCGCTAGTGCGGCCGACAGCCACGCCGCCGCCTTGGCATCATCTTTCCTCACCCCGCTCCCGGTGGCGTAGGAAGCACCGAGACTGACCTTGGCGAACGCGTTGCCCCGTTCGGCGGCAAGTCGAAACAGGTTGGTGGCCTTGCGGGCGTCTTTTTGAAAACCGTAAGATCCGGAGGCCAAGCAGTTGCCGAGCAACACTTGTGCGTGGGTATACTCCTGATCGGCCAAGGCCTGCAAAGAGGTCCGTCCGGCGGCGAGTTCCGCGGGATTTGCACTTTGCAGTTGCTTGATTGAGGCCCAAAATTTCTCGACTGCCGGGTCGGTCTTGAGCGAGACGCCGATGATTTCATCCCTGTCTTGGTCGACATTGAGCTTCGGCGTGGACCGCTCTGCCAATGTCGGACATGGCATCAATGCCAGCAGCAACAAACACAACGCGGGTGACGAATGGCGGAAGAGGATGAAACTGGACATAAACTGGACTACGCCTGCAGCAAATTTATGGTCTCATGGCGCGGTACGTCAAGGAGTGCGGGCAAGCCAAGCGGCCCAGGTCGCGGCTAGCCGCTGGCTTTCGCGTAGGGGGACATCAAGGGCGGCCCGCGTCCGGAGCATATCGCTATCTAGCTCGGTTAGCCGGCGGAGTAGGGCCTCGGTGCCGCGGCGCAACGCGGGTTCCGGCAACGTACCTTCCGTGATCCGACTGACCGCAGCCAGCAGGGAAATCTCGGTCTTGGATTCGATAAGGGCGAGTTGTTGAAGCATGCGCCGGGCCTCTGTCGCCGTGGTCGGTCGACCGGTGGCTTCAGTGAAGGCGCGCGCCAATGTCTTGGCATCGCCGAGAAAGGAAGAAGTACTGATGGTGTCGAGGCGGATTTCGTGCAGGTGGCCCTGATCGTTTTCCACCCAAAAGCCCCCGCGACGAAGCCGGTGCCGGAGCAGGGAGCCGTTCGTCTGTTCGAGAGTGCGCAAACGGGCTTCGTGTGCTGAATAGGCGGCTTCGACGCTGGTGATCTCCAGCGGCCAGGTGGCAAATGCGATGGACGCTGACAGTTCCCGGCGGGTGTTTTGAGTGGTTTGATATTGGTGGAGTGAGTCATCCCAAGCCTTTTGCCGCGCCTCCTGTTGCAGGCTGTGGGTCTCGCGGTCGAAGTGAGACCGCTGATACTCTTGCTCCGCGCGCCAGAGGTTCCATTCGGGCAGCTCTTGGAAATGCCGAGCCGCAATGTCGCCCAGCTGCTGTAGGAGTTCATCCGAAATCGCAGGAGAGGCGGATTGGGGTGAAAACGGGGAAGTCGGCGCAGTGACAGATTCCTCCGGCAACGCATGCGGCAGCACGGCCTCGCGTTCCAAGCCGGGGGGGTCGAGATCGGGCAAGACAATGTGGGAGCTGACTCCCACGCGCTGCACCGCCCGCCCGTCGGGCAAAAAGAAACGCTCGGCGGTCATGCGCAGCGTGCCCCAGTTCTGGGCAGATTTTGGATCGACGCCGGGCAGCCTGGACAGGGGGATGTAAGCTTGTGACGTGCCCTTGCCGTACGTGGTTGAGCTTCCGACCACAACCGCACGGCGATGGAACTTCAGGGCGCCGGCGAGGATTTCGCTGGCTGAGGCGCTCTGGCCCGAGGTCAACACCACCAGCGGTCCAGAGTAGACATGCGATTCATTCTTCAGGGTGTGTTCGATCAGCTTCCCTCCTAGAGCGCGGCTGAGCATCATGATCCCGCAGGGTAGGAACAGCTGGCTTACGGCGACCGCTTCGGTCAGGGCGCCGCCGGGATTGGCGCGCAAGTCGAGGACGAGGCCATCGATCTTGTGCGTGGCCATTTGCGCCAGCAACTCGCGCATGTCCCTAGCTGCACTGGTGGCGTAGGCGCCTTCGCCACCAGAGTAGAATCTTGGCAGGTAAATCCATCCGATTGGACGGATGAGTCCTGAGGAATCCGGCACCTCACTGATCGCACCACGGGCGCGATCCGCCGGCAAGACAACCCGAGCGCGTTTCAACGTGACTGCGATCCGCTCGTCCGAGCCTTCTGGTCGATAGATCAGCCGAAGTGGTCGGTCAGGTTCTCCGCGCACCCGGGCCACGATTTCCCTCAATCGCAGGTTGGCCGTGTCGACCCAAGGGCCATCTCCGTCGGCTAGGGCGAGGAGAGTGTCCCCGGGGGCGATGTTGGAAAAGAGGTCAGCCGGCCCGCCAGGATGCACCTCCGCGATCACGCAGCGCCCTGCTTCCTTCCTCAAATCTAGGCCGATCCCGCTCACTGCACTCTCCATGTCGATTTCAAATTCACGCGTGGAATCAGCGGAGAAATAGCCACTGTGCGGATCGAACGACCGGATAACGGCGTCAAAAAAAGCCTCGCGGATAGCGAACAAATCCCGGGCGGCAACATGTCGACCGAACTCCGCATACTGCTTGGCGACCTCCGCCCGGGCATCGTCAGGTGTCCGTCCAGCGATGATCTCCTGCAGCACGCGGTTCTTGAGGTGTTGTTCCCAACGCTGGTCGGCTGGCCCGGCAGACATCGTGACCGTGGGTTTGTGCGGGAGGTGGTAGGGCTCGTCGACGGTCAGGTCAAATTCCCGGGTCATGCGCCTTTCCACCCACATGAGTCGCGCCCGCACCCGCTCGGCAAATTGATCGTATATTTCAATGGCTGGCTGCAGATCTCCCCGGAACAGATAAACCGTCTTCAAAGTGCGGTCGAAGCGCCGGTGAATGGATTCCTTATCTTCGCTCGTAAAGAAGTCACCGGCTGGATCAAGTCTCTCGAGGAAACGGGCCACCATTTCTTTGTTCACGATTTCCCGAAAGGCGCGGCCGCTGTAGTGGTGGTTTTGAAGGAGGTCCACTACGAGGCGGGCCTCCCGTTGCAACAGCTGTTTCTCGCTGGTAGTTAGCTGGGTGCCAATGGACATCGCCGACAGCGCCGCGGGGGCGGTCGCCGCGACGGTGAAAAGAAAAACCAAGGAGTTTCCCAATGCGCGTCTGTGTTTTCTCATTAAATGGCCTAGGACAAGTAGGCGTGCTAGTGACGGATCGTCAACTTCCCGCTGGCATGCTCGAAAAGGGGGCAAGCTTGCGACCCGCGTGCGGTGTGCGCATGCAGGAACGAACAGAATTGACAGC
>JAUXOH010000088.1 GCA_030682505.1 Candidatus Didemnitutus sp.
GAGGTGCTCGCCGCCGTCATCAAGGCGGGAGCGACCACGCTGAACATCCCCGACACGGTCGGCTACACGCTGCCCGACGAGTTTGGCGGACTCATCGCCGGCATCATTGCCCACACCCCGGGTGCCAAGGACGTGATCATCTCGGTGCATTGCCACGATGATCTGGGGCTCGCCGTCGCGAACAGCCTCGCCGGCCTCCGCGCCGGCGCGCGGCAGGCGGAGGTGACCATCAATGGCATCGGGGAGCGCGCCGGCAACGCGTCGCTCGAGGAGCTGGTCATGGTGCTGCGCACGCGGGGCGAGAAAATCGGCCTGCACACCGGCATCGACACGAAGCAACTGTGCCGCGCTTCCAAACTCATTTCCCGCAGCACCAGCTATCCCGTGCCGCCGAACAAGGCGATCGTCGGGGCCAACGCCTTCGCCCATGAGTCGGGAATTCACCAAGATGGCATGATCAAGAACGCGCAAACCTACGAGATCATGCGGCCCGAGGATGTCGGGGCGGTGCAGACCACGCTCGTGCTGGGCAAGCATTCCGGCCGCAACGCGGTGTCCAAGCGCCTGACGGAGCTCGGCTACGCCCTCGAAGGCGAGGCCCTCGCGCGCGCCTTCGCGGAATTCAAGAAACTCGCCGACCGCAAAAAGGCGGTGCACGACGCGGACCTCGTCACGTTGGCCAGCGATGAACGCACACCGGTGCCGGAGTTGTGGTCGTTGCTCGATCTGCAGGTGGCGTGCGGCACGACCGGTCTCCCGACGGCGACCGTGCGGCTCCGTGGGCCGGACGGCACCGTCCACGTGCAGGCGGCGGTGGGCACCGGACCGGTGGACGCCACCTACAAGGCGATTGATGAACTGGTGAAAGTGCCGGTCTCGCTCCTCGAATTTGCGGTCAATGCGGTCACCGAAGGGATTGATGCGCTCGGTGAGGTCTCCGTCCGGGTGCGGCACGATGACCAGCGTTCCTGCCACGGGCACGGCGCGGACACCGACATCATTGTCGCCAGTGCCAAGGCGTACCTCACCGCGATGAACCATGTGCTCTCGCGCCAGTCGACCGCCCACGTGCATGCGCAAAAATCCAGCGTGCTTCCGGCCGCTTCCGTGTCATGAGCCATTCCCCCCGCACACTTTTTCAGAAAATCTGGGACGACCATGTCGTGGCCGAGGCTCCGGGCGCGCCTGCCGTGCTCTACATCGACCTGCACCTCGTGCACGAGGTGACCTCGCCGCAGGCCTTCACCGTCCTGCAAGAGCGCGGCCTCAAGGTCCGTTGTCCCGCCCGCACCGTCGCCACGATGGATCACTCCATTCCGACGCGCGGTGGTTACGAGGCCGCGGATGAACTGGGCCGGCTCCAACTCCGCCTCCTCGAGAGCAACGCGGCCACCCACGGCATCCGCCTTTACGGACTCAACTCGGTCGAGCGGGGAATTGTGCACGTCATCGGACCGGAGCAGGGTTTCACGCAGCCGGGCATGACGATTGTGTGCGGCGACAGCCATACCTCGACGCACGGCGCGTTCGGTGCGCTCGGGTTTGGCATCGGCACCAGCGAGGTGGGCCATGTGCTCGCGACGCAGTGCCTCCTCCAGCGCAAGGCCCGCACCTGCGAAGTGCGCGTCGACGGCCGCTTGGGCGCGGGCGTCACCGCCAAGGACATCATTCTCGCCCTGCTCGCGAAGATCGGCGTCGGCGGAGGCACGGGCCACGTGTTCGAATACACCGGCGCCGCCATCCGGGCCCTCGACATGGAGGGGCGCATGACAATCTGCAACATGTCCATCGAGGGCGGTGCCCGCGCCGGGATGATCGCGCCGGATGAGAAAACCTTTTCGTTTGTCTCCGGTCGCGAGTTCGCGCCGCAGGGCGCGGCGTGGGACCGGGCCCTGGCCCGCTGGCGCGCGCTGCCCACGGACGCCGGCGCGACCTACGATCGCACGGTCACCTTGGATGCCTCGACGCTGGAGCCGATGATCACCTTTGGCACCAACCCCGGGCAGGGCGTCGCCATCACGCAACCGCTCCCGCTGCCCTCGAGCCTCCGTGATCCGGCGGAGCGCGCCGGACTCGAGAAGTCCCTTGCGTACATGCAACTGGAAGCCGGCAAACCCCTGCTCGGCCAGAAGGTGGATGTCGTGTTTCTTGGCTCCTGCACCAATTCCCGGCTCGTCGACCTGCGTGCGGCGGCCGACCTGTTGCGCGGCCACCAGGTCGCGGCGGGCGTGCGCATGCTGGTCGTGCCCGGTTCCCAATCCGTCAAGAACGCGGCGGAGGCCGAGGGCTTGGACAAAGTGTTCAAAGAAGCCGGCGCCGATTGGCGCGAGGCCGGTTGTTCGATGTGCATCGCGATGAACGGCGACCAGCTCGCCCCCGGCGAACTCGCCGTCTCCACCTCGAACCGCAACTTTGAAGGTCGGCAAGGCAAAGGAGGGCGCACGATCCTCGCGTCGCCTCTCACCGCCGCGGCGGCGGCCATCACCGGTCGGGTGACCGATCCGCGAACGATGCTGCCGAAGACACCGGTGGTGCTGGCGTCCAAGGAGGTGGCTTCATGAGCGCGCCGCAATTCACCACGCTCACGGCCCGCGCCGTCGTGCTGCCCAACACCGACGTCGACACCGACCAGATCATCCCCGCCCGCTTCCTGAAGATCACCGACAAGCTGGGTCTCGGCGAAAAACTTTTTTGCGACTGGCGCTACGCGGATGATGGCACTCCGAAGCCCGACTTCGTGATCAACCGCCCCGAGTCCCATGGCGCGCAGATTCTCGTTGCGGGACACAATTTCGGTTGCGGCTCGTCGCGCGAACACGCGCCATGGGCCTTGGTCGGCTGGGGCTTCCGCGGCGTGGTCTCCACGATGTTCGCCGACATTTTCGGCAACAACGCACTCAAGAACGGACTCGTGCCGGTGAAAGTGCCGCCGGCGGTGCATGCCGCCTTGCTGGCCGCGCTGCAACGGGACCCAAATTTGCCGCTCACGATCGCCCTTACCGGGGACCAGCCAACGCTTACGTGGCCGGGCCACGCACCGGTGGGGTTTCCCCTCGACCCGTTCTCGCGGGATTGTCTCCTGCGCGGCGTCGACGAACTCGGCTACCTGCAGGCGCACCAAGCCCAAGTAAAAGCCTATGAAGCCGCGCACGCCTGACCGGAATCTGCCGGGCGCGGTCGAGACCTTCGACACCACACTGCGCGATGGCACGCAGCGGGAGGGCATTTCCTTTTCGCTCGAGGACAAACTCCGCATCGCGCAGAAGCTCGACGAACTCGGGGTGATGTTCATTGAAGGCGGCTGGCCGGGCTCCAATCCGAAGGACGCCGAATTTTTCGCGCAGGTGAAGCACCTCGAGTTCAACCACGCCAAGATCGTGGCCTTCGGCTCCACCCGCCGGGCGAAGCTGACGCCGGCGGAGGATCCGAGTGTGTGTGCGCTGGTCGAGGCGGGCACCGAGGTGTGTGCGATCTTTGGCAAGTCCTCGCCGCTGCAGGTGAAGGAAGTCCTGCGTGCCACCCTCGAGGAGAATCTCGCGATGATCGAGGACACCGTCGCTTACCTCAAGGCGCAGGGCAAACGCGTCATATACGACGCCGAGCATTTTTTCGACGGTTACGATGCCGATCGC
>JAUXOH010000389.1 GCA_030682505.1 Candidatus Didemnitutus sp.
GAAAAAGCAATCGCCGAACGCTTGGTCGACAATGGCATCAATTCGCCCGGAGCCTTCGAAGGCGTCGAGGCAGGTGACCTGGTCGACATGGGCTTCACGGAAGAGGAAGCCAAAGCCGTCATCGCCAAGATTCCGGAATCCCAGTCCTGAGTTTCGACTTACCTTTTTCTCACGTTCTATTTTACTGACACACTGATTACTTAATGAGCGCCCGTATTCACGAGATCGCCAAGCAATACAAGATTGAGCCCAAGGAGATGCTGTCCTGGCTCAAAGAGCAGGGCTATGTCTCGGCGGACACGAAGTCGGTCTCCAGCACCGTCAGCAAGATCTACTACGATGAGATCGAGAAGCACTTCGGCACCAAGGAAGTCGCGCCCGTCGCGCCTGAACCCGAGCCGTCCGCGCCCCGAGCTGCGGTCGAGTCCAAGGTGATGCTGCCGCCCGGGGTTTTCGTGAAGTCGGCCGACGATGTCGTGCGGGAGAAAGAGGAAGCCGCCAAGGTGATCGCGGATGCGCGGGCGGCTGAGATTGCGGAGAAGCACGCCACGCTGGCGCCCGCGGCCGTGCCGGTTGCCGCACCGAAAGCGGTGGAATCTTCCGTCAAGGCACCGACCGCGCCCCCCCCACTTCCCTCCACCCCGGCATTGCGCCCAGTGGCCGTACCGACCCCGACCAAGGCCGCGCCGTTGCCTCCGTCGATGGCGAAGACCCCCATCGCGCCGCCCCCTCCGATTCCGCGCGCTCCTTCTATCCCCACTTCGAAAGCTCCGGTGGCGCCCCCTCCGGTGCCTCCCGCGACGCCCAATCTGGTGACGTCGGCGACCGTCACGGAAGAAGACGGAGTCAAGATCATCCATTTGAAGCCGCCGATCGTCGTGCGCGACTTCGCCATGGCGCTTGGTCTGAAGCCATTCAAGCTGATCTCTGAGCTCATGGAGATGAGCATCTTTGCGTCGATGAACCAGTCGATCGACGAAGCGGTGGCCGTCAAGTTGGCCGAGAAACACGGCTTTCTTCTCGATATCAAGCACCGCGGTGACACCCAGCCTGCGGTTGCGGCGGCGAAGCAAGAGGACAAGGAGACCAAAGCGGAGAAGGCTCGCGAAGAGGATATCAAGAACCTCGCACCGCGTCCCCCGGTGGTCTGCATCCTCGGTCACGTTGACCATGGGAAGACCTCGTTGCTCGATGCGATTCGCAAGGCCGACGTCGCCGCGAACGAAGCGGGCGGCATCACGCAGCATATCGGTGCATACCAGATCGAGCACAACGGCAAGAAGATCACTTTCCTCGACACGCCCGGTCACGCCGCCTTCACCAAGATGCGCGCCCGGGGTGCCAACGTCACGGATATCGCGGTCCTCGTCGTGGCGGCGGACGACGGCTTCATGCCGCAGACGGACGAAGCCTTGAAGCACGCGCAAAACGCGAAGGTCTCCCTGATGGTGGCGATCAACAAGATGGACGTGAAGGGCGCCAATTTGGATCGCGTGAAGGGTCAGATGCAGGAACGGAACATTGCCCCGGAAGATTGGGGCGGCGACACCATCACGGTGCCGGTTGCAGCGATCAAGGGGCAGGGCATCACCGAGCTCCTCGATTACATCTTGCTCAGTGCCGAAGTCCTCGACTTGCAGGCCAACCCGAAGACCGAAGCCAGCGGCGTCATCATCGAGTCCCAGATCGAAGTGGGCCGCGGTTCGCTGGCGACCGTTATTGTGCAACGCGGCACTTTGAGCGTGGGCGATGCCCTCGTTTGCGGTGCGCACTGGTGCAAGGTCCGCGCCATGTACGACGATCAGGGCAACACGATCAAGGAGGCGCCACCGTCGGCGCCCGTTCGCATTATCGGCTGGTCGGGCACGCCCGAATCCGGAGCCACCTTCACCGCGGTGAAGAATGCCCGCGAAGCCGAGAAGCTCGCCGAAGCCGAAGAGCACCGCCTCAAGTCCGAAGCCGTCACGGCGGCCGCCGTGCCGAAGGACAATTCCATCGACGCCCTCTTTGCCAACATTGCCGCGACCCAGGAGAAAGTGCTCCGAATCGTGCTGAAGTCCGACGTCTTTGGTTCCGTCGAAGCCGTGAGTCACATCCTCGAGGGCATCAAGAGCGCAAAGGTGAAACTGGATATTGTCGCCGGTGAGGTCGGGATCGTTTCGAAAAACGATGTCTTGCTCGCGAGTGCCGCGAAAGCCGTGGTGATCGGTTTCAACACCAAGCAGGAGAACGGCGTGACGCCGCTCGCCAAGCATCACAGCGTCGTCATCGAGCACTTTAGCATTATCTATGAGCTCGGGGACCGGGTAAAGGAGCTGATGGCCGACCTGCTCGAACCGGACCTGAAGGAAAACAAGATCGGCGTCGCCGAGGTGCGTCAGGTCTTTCCGGTGGGACACGGGTTTGTGGCGGGCTGTCTCGTGACTGAGGGGAAGGTTAATCGCAACGTCGCTGCACGCGTGCGCCGGGGCAAAGAATCTGTTTACGAAGGCAAGGTGGGCACGCTGCGCCGTTTCAAGGACGACGCCAACGAAGTCCGCGCCGGCCTCGAGTGCGGCATTCGACTTGACGAATTCGACGGCTATCAGGCCGGCGATCGCATCGAGTGCTTTGAAATTCAAAAGGTTCGCGCTTCCCTCTAAGCGCGCACGAATCCCTTCTGGCTCTCGGTCCCATCCCGCCAGCCCGCCATGTCCAATCGCCTCCTTCGCGTTAACGCTCTCCTCCAACAGGAGATCAGTTCCTACCTGCGCAAGCGCTATACCAGCGAGGCAACCCGGCTGACCATTTCAGGTGCCGAAGTGACGGGCGACCTGCGCGAGGCAAAGGTCTTCTACACGACGATCAGCAATGATCCCGAGGAGATTGCCAAGGCCGGCCGTTTTTTGCGCTCCAAGCTCGGCGAAATCCGCAGCATGGTGGCCAAGAACGTCGTGATGCGGCACGTGCCCTTGCTGTCCGTGCACCACGACGCTTCCGGCGAGCGCGCGGTGAGAATTGAGCGCCTGCTTGATTCCATCGACCAGGAGGAGAAGAAGGAATGAGCTATTATCCGGAGTTTGCGGAACGTTTTGCAAATTTCTTGCAGGAGCTCGCTGGTCAGCGCGTCGTGGTCATCGGTCATCAACGACCGGATGGCGACTGCATCGGCTCGCAAGTCGCGCTGGTGCGCGTGCTGCGGGCGAGGGGCATCGATGCCATCGGGGTCAACCCGGATCCGGTGCCGCGGCGGATCAAGTTTCTGCTCGGGGACACCCCGTTCTTTCAACGCGACGACGTGCCGCACGACGGACGGCTGGCCGTTTATGTCGATTGCGCGGACCACGGTCGCGCGGGCGACCGGATGCGACTCTACTATCCCGAGGCGCTGGCCTGCTTCGATCACCACTTGTCCAACCGCGGCTTTGCCCGGCACAACCTCGTGGACACCGCCAGTTCCGCCACGGCCGAATTGCTGACCGGGCTCTTCCTCGACGCCGGAATCGAATTTGACGCCGTTTCCGCGCAGGCACTTTACACGGGCATCATGACCGACACCGGTCAGTTCCGCTTTGCCTCGACGACGCAGCGCGTTTTCACCCTGGCCGGCGAACTCCTCGCCCGCGGCGCCGCGCCGGCCCTGGCGGGACAGGAACTCTACGAGCGCGAGTCGCTGGGCAAGTTGAAGCTGCTGCAGCATTTTCTCGGTTCGTTGCGGTTGGAATGTGACGGACAGGTTTGCATCGGCGTGCTGCCGCACGGCATTTTCGAGGAAGTCGGCGCGTCGGTGGAGGACACCGAGGGGCTGGTGGACTATGCCCGCTCGCTGGACGGCGTCGCGATTGGCGCGTTGATCGAGGAGCGCGACGGTGTGATCAAAGCCAGCCTGCGGGCGCAGACTGCCGTGTATCGGGTCGATTCCATTGCGGCACAGTTTAACGGCGGCGGCCATGCGTGCGCTGCGGGACTGAATTTCCCAGACACGCTCGACAAGTTTTATCCCAAGCTGGTCGCCGCCTTTGCTGAGCGACTGCAGGAAGTGACCCGCTCTTCCTCATGAGCATGCGTCCTCCCAAACTGGTCGAAGGAGTGCTGCTGGTGGACAAGCCCACGGGGATGACCTCGCACGACGTCGTGTATCGTCTGCGGCGCAAGTTTCAGATTCAGCGCATCGGCCATGCCGGCACGTTGGATCCGATGGCCACGGGCGTGCTCGTCATGTTGATCGGCAAGGCGACGAA
>JAUXOH010000390.1 GCA_030682505.1 Candidatus Didemnitutus sp.
AAAACGGTCCCCTGCACCGGGCTGATTTGATCAGGACGAACCGCGCGCGGTTTCCGCTGGTGCGGACGGCGCGGGCAGATGTTGCCGGACGAGCGCGCGGAACGTGTCGAGTTGCGCGGCTTGCCACGCCGCGTCGCGACCGAGCACGCGGGCCAGGGAGGCGGCGACGAGAGGCGCGGCGGCGAGGGCCGCCCGGGCGTCGAGATAAAGCAGGCGTGAACGGCGCGAGAGCACGTCCTCGACCGTCCGGGCCATGGTGGTTTTGGCGACGGTCGTCACAAAGGCGTCGTCGACCGGGTCACCGGCCGCGGGCAGGGGATGGGCGATCGCCAACCCGGAGGTGCGGCAGGGCAACTTCAACAGGTCGCCGGCAGTGGCGGCCTGGGTCACCACCGCTTCGGCCATTTTGCGCGCCGTGGTCCATTTGCCGCCGGCAATCGTGACGAGCCCCGATGGGGAGACCGTGATCACGTGGTCGCGCGAGAGCGCACTCGTCGGCCCCGTGCCGGTTTTCACCAATGGCCGCAGCCCGGCGAAGACACTGAGGACGTCGGCGCGGGTCGGGGCGCGCTGGAGGTAGAGCGCGGCGTGTTCGAGGAGGAAATCGATCTCGTCTGCGAAGGGAACGGGCTCCGGGGAAATCTCACTGACGGCGGTGTCGGTGGTCCCGAGCAGCACGCGGCCCTGCCACGGGATCACAAACAGCAACCGTCCATCGCTCGTCTTCGGAATCATCAGGGCGGTGTCGCCGGGCAGAAAATCGCGCGGCAACACGATATGTGCACCCTGACTCGGAGCGAGCAGCGAGGGGACATGAGCGTCGTCCAGCCGGCGCACCGCGTCGCCAAACACCCCGGTGGCATTGATCACGACGCGCGCCCGCAATTCGTGCATCGTGCCCGTTTCGACGTCGCGTACGATGACGCCGGTCACGCGGTGATTGGTTTTGCGCAGCGCGGTGACCGGGGCGTAATTCAACACGGTGGCGCCGTGACCGGTGGCGGCGACCGCGAGCGCGAGGATCAGCGCGGTGTCGTCAAACTGTCCGTCACTGTAGCGCACGCCGCCGGTGAGGCGGTCGGATTGCAAGGTGGGGAGTGCCGCGAGTGTTTCCTCGCGCGAGAGCACGCGGGAGGACTCGGGTTGGTGTCCGCGGGCGAGCAGGTCGTAGCCCTTCAGGCCGGCACCGTAATAGATTTTTTCCCAGAGGGAATAGACCGGCACCACGAAGTTGCGGGAGTGGACGAGGCTCGGGGCGTTGCGGAGGAGGAGCGTGCGTTCGTGAAGCGACGAGCGCACGAGACCGAGTTGGGCCTGGCGCAAATAGCGCACGCCGCCGTGAATCAACTTCGTGCTGCGGCTCGAGGTGCCGCCGGCGAAATCCCCGCGCTCCAGCAACAGCGTGCGGTAGCCGCGGCTGGCTGCGTCGAGGGCGGCGTAGATCCCGGTCGCACCACCGCCAATGATCACCACCTCCCAGATTTTTTCCTCACCCAGCCGGGCGATGGCGTCCGCGCGCTTCATTCAGGTGGAGAGATCCCACTGTTTGGCCCGTTCCACGGCGCGCAGCCATTGCGCTTGGGCGCGCCGGGCCGCCGCCAGCGGGGTCCGGGGTTTGAAAATCTTCTCGGCGGACCACAGCGCGGAGATTTCTGCGCGGTCCTTCCAGAAACCCACCGCCAGGCCCGCGAGAAAGGCCGCGCCGAGGGCCGTCGTCTCGGTGGTGCGGGGCCGCACGATCGGCAGGCGCAGCAGGTCGGCTTGGAATTGCATCAAGGCGTCGTTCGCCACCGCGCCCCCGTCGACGCGCATCTCCCGCAGGCGCAGACCGGCGTCGGCATTCATGGCGGCGAGCAAATCGGCGCTTTGGTAGGCGATGCTCTCGAGCGCGGCCCGGGCGAGATGGCCGGCATTGCTGCCGCGGGTGAGTCCGACCACGGTGCCGCGCGCGGTGGCGTCCCAATGCGGCGCCCCCAGTCCGGTGAACGCGGGCACCAGGTAGACGCCGCCGTTGTCGGCCACGCGTCCGGCGAGTTGCTCGATGTCGACCGACCGTTTGATCAGGCCGAGTCCGTCGCGCAGCCACTGCACCACGGCCCCGCCGATGAACACACTGCCCTCGAGCGCGTATTCCGTCTGGCCACCGATGCGCCAGGCGACGGTCGTGAGCAGATTGTTTTTGGAGGCGACAGGCTTTGCGCCGGTGTGCAGGAGCAGAAAACAACCCGTGCCATACGTGTTCTTCGCCATGCCGGGCTTGAAACACGCCTGGCCGAACAACGCCGCATGTTGATCGCCGGCCACGCCCGTGATCGGCACGCCGCGCAACGCGGGGAGGCTCGTAACTTCGCCGAAGACGCCGCTGCTGTCCCGCACCTCGGGCAGCACCGAGCGCGGAATCCGCAGGAGCTTGAGCAGCTCGTCGTCCCAATCGCCGGTGCGGAGATTGCAGAGCAGCGTGCGCGAGGCATTGGACGCGTCGGTGGCATGCACCTTGCCGCCGGTGAGATGCCACAGCAGCCACGTATCGACGGTGCCGAAGGCGAGTTCGCCCTTGGCGGCGCGGCGGCGGGCCCCCGGCACGCGGTCAAGGAGCCAGGTAAGTTTGGTGCCGGCAAAATACGGATCGAGCAGCAGACCGGTCCGGCGACGAAAAAGCGGTTCGAGGCCGCGGGCCTTCAAGCGGGCGCAGACCTTCGCGGTGCGGCGGTCCTGCCAGACGATCGCGCGATGCAGCGGCTCTCCCGTGCGCCGGTCCCAGAGCAGCGTGGTCTCGCGCTGGTTGGTGAGACCGATGGCGGCGATGTCGCGCCCGGTGACCGCGGCTTGCCGGAGCACCTGCTGCGCGGAGAGACGGATGCTCTGCCACAGGTCACCGGGTTCGTGTTCGACCCAGCCGGGCTGGGGATAGTGCTGGGCGAATTCCCGCTGCGCCACGTGACGCAGCCGACCCCGGCGATCAAAGAGGATGGCGCGGGAGGAGGTGGTGCCTTGATCGAGCGCGAGAACGAAACGCGGCATGCCGCTGACTATGCGGCGGCGGCGGCGTGCCGCGACTCGAAACTGGCCGGGTCGCCGGCGTCGCGATCAGCCCGGCGGGAGCGAGGGCGGCGGTGGCTGATCGTCGGCAAAAACGCGACCCGAGGAAACGGGTGCCGTGCGCCAGTTGAACACAATCGTCAGCACCCGGAAAATGAAGGTCAGCGTCACCGCCGTGATCGCGGACTGGTTGGCGGTCAACCCGAGCATGGAGGCGCAGAAGACAAAGGTGACGGCGCCGGCGAGGGCGGTCAGCAGGTAGAACTGGCCGGGCTTGAAGACCAGGGGCTCCTCGCGGGCCAGCAGGTCGCGCAGGATGCTGCCGCCGACGGCGTTGACCGTGCCGACAAAGACCGCGGCCGGGGCGGAGAGGCCGGCGAGGAGGGATTTCTGCACGCCGAACGCCGCGTACGCCCCGAGCCCGAGTGCATCCACCACCGCGATGGCGCGGGAGAAATGATGCATGCGCGAACCGAACACCATGCCGGCAAC
>JAUXOH010000396.1 GCA_030682505.1 Candidatus Didemnitutus sp.
TTCGTCGATATCGTGTGGATCATCATCTTCACGGCCGTCTATCTCATCGAATACCTCTTAGCCCAACTCTCGCTCACATGTCCGCACCCGCCACAACCGCTTCCGCCGCTCACGGCCACCACGAGCCGAGCAAGTTTCACATCTACGTCCAAATCGCGATGTTGCTCGGTGTGATCACCGGCATTGAAATCGTGCTGATCTACCTGCCCTTCGCCAAGTGGATCGTCGTTACCGGCTTGGTCGGTCTCTCCGCCATCAAGTTCCTCTACGTTATCTTCTATTTCATGCATTTGAAGTGGGATAAGCTGTTTTGCACGGTCCTGTTCTTCATCGGACTCGTGCTGGCCGGCGGCACGATGTGGGCGCTCCTCAAGCTCTTCGGCGCCGAAGCCAGCAAGCCGTTGAGTTCCGTCATCGGACTGTTGCTTTAAGCCGATTTCAGCAAGTGGGGATTCTCCCGGGGCGCGGCTGAGTGTCGCGCCTTTCTTGCGTCCGCATGCGTGGCAATTGCCGATTTCTTCGGGCTAACAAAGCTCGCGCGGCGGGCAATTCTGCGTTTCGCTGCGTCGATTCCCTTGGTAACTGCGCATGATTGACTGGACCCATTGGCACAACGAACCGTTCTTGGTCGGCGGTCTGATATTTCTTGGCTGGCTCTACGCCGTGCTCACGGGCCCGTTGCGCGCTAGGCTGGATCGCACAGCCGCCTATCCTACTGCCCACGCCATCAGATTTTACGCCGCGCTCGTCGTGTTCTATCTGGCGGTCGGTTCTCCCCTTGATCAAGCCGGCGAGCGTTTTCTGTTCAGCGCGCACATGCTGCAGCACCAATTGATCATCTACCCCGCAGCGATTTTGTTCCTCCTCGGCCTGCCGGATTGGCTGGTGCGACCAATCACGGCGCATGCGTCGCTCCGGGGGCTGCTCCGCCTGCTTACGCATCCGGTGATCTGTGGTCTGCTATACTGTGTAGTCGTCTCGTGCTGGCACCTCCCGTTTCTCTACGATTGGGCGCTGCAGGATCGGGTGGTGCACATTATCGAGCACTTCAGTTTCTTCGGTGCGGCGCTGTTTCTCTGGTGGCCGATTTGCAGTCCCTCGCGCGAATTTCCACCCACGAAGTATCCGTGGCAGATGCTCTACTACCTCGCCATCACCATCGGCATGACGCCGGTGTTCGCCTACATCACTTTCTCAAGCGATATTCTTTACCCGACCTACGAGTTCGCTCCCCGGATCATTGCCGGCTTCAGTCCTAAGGACGACCAACTCCTGGCGGGCACGATGATGAAGCTCGTCGGGATGACGGTGATGATGGGGGCTTTCGCCATCAGTTTTTACAAGTGGCATCAGGAATCGGAGCAGGGCCGGACAGGGCGTTGAACACACGATTACTCTCGGCATGAACGGAAACCAATGTAGCTATCTGAGCCGATGAGTTGGGAAATCTTCTTCGTGCTACTGCTGATCCTCGGCGCGCTGCTGTCGTTCCTGCATGAGAAGGTCACGCCCGATGTCACGGCGCTCCTGCTGTTCGTCATCCTGCTGGTCAGCGACGTCGTGCCGCGAGAGAAGATCTTCGGCGTGCTCTCTAACACCGCGCCTCTCACCGTCGGCGCGATGTTCATTCTCAGCGCGGCGCTCGTGAAATGCGGCGCGGTGGACCGGCTGGCTGGCCTGCTCCAGAGCTTCTCCGGTTTCAGCTATTTCACGATCATGCCGATCATCATCCTCGGCGTGGGCGGGCTCTCGGCCTTCATCAATAACACGCCCGTGGTGGTCGTGCTGGTCCCGGTCGTCATCGCCCTAGCGCGGAAGATGAACGTGCCCGCCTCGAAGATGCTCATTCCCCTCTCCTACGCGGCGATGATGGGCGGGGTCTGCACCCTCGTCGGCACGAGCACCAACTTGGTCGTCTCCGGCATCGTCCAGTCTTCCGGCCACCCGCCGATCGCGATGTTTGAGCTGGCCTGGATCGGTCTGCCCGTGCTGGCCCTGGGCACGGTTTTTCTGACCGTGGCGGGCCGGTTCATCCTCCCCGACCGCAAGCCCACTTCCAACCCCGCCTCGGCGGAGGACCGCCGCGAATATCTGACCGAGGTGTTCGTGACGCCCGATTCACCGGCCATCGGCCAGACTTTGGCCGGCGCAGGCCTCACCGAATCCCGCGCCATCCGCGTGCTGGAACTCGTGCGGCACGACGAGCCGCAGAAATTCGACTCCAAGGCCACACGCCTCGCTGCGGGCGACCGGCTGCTGCTCGCCTGCCGGCCGCAGGGCGTCACCCACACCCGCTCACTCTCCGGCGTGGACCTGACCGCCGAGTTAAAGCTCGGTCTCGGCCAGATCGCCGCCCACGAGGGCGTGATTGTGGAGGGGGTGGTCGGACCCGGCTCCGCGCTCGTCGGCCACACGGTAGTCGAGGCCGACTTTCGCCGCCGATTCCACTTCGTGGTCCTGGCGGTCCACCGCCACGGCAAGGCGCTGCGCGAGGATTTGCAGCGGGAGCGACTGCAGAACGGCGACATCCTTCTCCTGATGGGCACCGAGCGCGCGGTCGAGGACCTGCGCTCCAGCGAGGACATCCTGTTGCTGGACCGTCCGCCCGTGCCGTCGCGGCGCGACTCGCGCCACCTGGCCATCACGATCGGCTCGATCACCGGGGTCATCCTCGCCTCCACCTTCGGCTGGCTCCCCATCGAGGTCGCCGCCTTGCTGGCCTGCGCGGTGGTCTTCATGACCGGCTGCCTCAAGCCCCGCGACGGCTACCAGGCCATCGAATGGAACCTCCTGTTCCTCATCTATGGCATGCTGGCGGTAAGTGTGGCGATGGAGCATACCGGCACCTCCACTTACGTGGTGGACCGCGTCCTGTCGCTGGTGAACGACTTCGTGCCGGTCGAGCACAAGGCTCTGGTCATGCTCGCCGTGTTCTACGTGCTCGCCTCCGTGCTCACCGAGGTTCTGTCCAACAATGCCGTGGCCGCCCTCCTGACCCCGCTCGCCCTGAGCCTCGCGGCGCAGATGGGGGTGGACCCACGTCCCTTCATCATCGCCCTGTGCCTCGCCGCCTCGGCCTCCTTCGCCACGCCCATCGGCTATCAGACCAACACCTACGTCTACGGCGTCGGCGGCTACCGGTTCTCCGACTTTCTGCGTCTCGGCCTGCCGCTGAACATCATTTGCTTCATCGTTGCGATTTACATCATTCCCCACGTGTGGCCGTTTTGAGGTCCACCTCACTCTTGCTGTGCCGCCCCAAGTTCCTCAACGACGGAGTTAATCTCACAGCGTCAGCCGCAATCCATCGTGGGCGAGCTGGACGCCCGGCGGGAGCTTTTGACTCCACGCCTGGTAATCAATCGCGTGGGTAAGATGCGTAAGGTAGCAGACCGGTGCGGCCAGCTCCGCCGCCACCGCACAGGCTTCGTCGATGTTCATGTGGGTCGGGTGAAGCTCGGGTCGCAATCCATCGAGCACAACCGCATCTGCTCCCTGAGCCAAACCGATGGCTTCGCGCGGCACCCGTTTGCAGTCGTTGTAGTAAACAAACTTTTTGCCCGATGATTTCTCCTCGAAGACCAAGCCCAAGGTGTTCACCCCGCCATGCGGGAGCAGCGTGGAACGAATCGTGCCTTGGGGGAATTCCAAGAGCGGCGGCATCTCGACGAGTTTGAATGCCGCATAGCCGCGCGAAACAGCTTTCTCGGCCACGGCGTAGGGGAAAATCGACAATACCCGCCCCATGCCTTCATCCGTGGTAAACACCGTCAACGCCTCGCCCCCCAGCAAGTCACAAAACCGCCGCAAGTCGTCCATTCCATTGATGTGATCGGCATGCCCATGCGTCAGAATGAAGACATCGAGCCGATCGATCTTCTCGCGCAAACATTGGAGCCGAAACTCCGGGGTGGCGTCCACCTGCACATGTAAACCGTCCATCACCACATGGATACTCGCCCGCGTCCGCTGGTTGCGCGGGTCCTTCGAGAGACAGACGGCACATTCGCAGGCAATCATCGGCACTCCTTGCGACGTGCCCGTGCCGAGAAAGATGACTTCCATGATGAAGCATGGAAGCTCGGCCAGCCCTTCATGGCAAGAAACGAGGCATGCAATGATTCTGACACCTGAATTCAGCCGATTCTTCCCACTCCGAAAGACAAAGTTGACTGCTCAGCTTGCCCATCAAGCCCCGTTAGTGGTCGCTCCCCGCCCGATCGACAAACGGTCAATCAGTGCTATACAAATAGGCGCCGTGTTCACCACCGCCCCTCGAACCCTCGTTTCGAATACCCCCATGAACTCCAAGCTCCCTCGATCTACCACGCGAATCGCTCAATTTGGCATCGCGCTGTTCACCGTGCTCATCAGCACCAGCTGTTTTCACCGAGCCAGCCAAGCACCGACAGCAGTGCGCTACGACGAAACGACGTCGGCGGCAGTCAATACAGAGCTCGAGGGCATGAAGGGGCGCTACAACACAGCGATGGAGGCTGAGCGCTTCGAAACTGCCCGGATTGAGCGAGATCGCATGATCTTCCTCACCCGCGTCGAAATCGACAAATGGTATGCCGCCTTGGAACAGAAACTCCACGAAACCCGTGCGTCCTTCAACAGCTGGACCGATTTCGCTGAGTTGGGCCTGGCCGGAGCTGCCGCCATCGCCTCACCCGTCGATACCAAGACGATTTACGCTACCGTACTTAGTGTTACCAAGGGCACCCGGCTTTCCATCGACAAGAATTGGTTCCGTGAAAAAGCGACGGAATCCCTGATCAACGCCATGCGGGCCGGTCGCAACCAACAACTCGCGATCATCATCAAGAAAATGACGGGCAATTCCGCGAATCGTTACACCTTTGAAGAAGCGTGGGGAGACCTCATCGCCTACCATCAGGCAGGAACGATCCAAGGTGGTCTCGTCACACTCGCGGCCCAAACCGGCGACCGCGCGGTCAAGAGCGAGGAGGAAGTCAACCAAGCCAACCAGGCACGCTACGCTGAGGTGAATGACGCGATGACCGCTGATGAGGCGGCCGAAAACGGCACCATGCGGGAACTCGTCCGGAAAATGTCGATGGACCAACGTCGCAAAACATTGGAGCAAATCGACGGACAGGCCCCGGCCTCTTCATCCGACGCAGACGTCAATTCGCTGATCACCCAGAAACTTACCCAGCTGGCGATGAAGCAATCCGTGCCCGATCGGCAGAAGATCATCACCGCCATCAAAGCCAACGCCCCAACCCAATGAACGTCTCACTCAACGGCGCAAAGTCGCTCTCCCAACAGGCAATCATGCTCCTCGGTGCCGAAAATACCGGCAAAGAACTGCTCTCCATCGCGCCCGATTTGGAGCGCCCTCATTTCAACAATGCCGTCCTCAAGGAACTCGATTTGGACACGCCGGCGCCGTCGCGAATCGAATTGTCCAGCGGTGAGCTCCCGGTCGGCAAAAAGTTGATTTGGATGGGGATCATTTACGCCGACAGTGTGTTGACCGCCGCGATTGCCTATCGCTAACGGCGGACGGTCCGCACCCTTGCAAAAAAAGGCGCCCTGCTTTCACAGGGCGCCTTGAAGTAATTTGCGAGTGGATCGCGGTTGGACTTAGTAGTCCATGCCGCCCATTCCGCCGCCACCCTGAGGCATCGACGGACCCTTGTCCTTCTCGGGCAGTTCCGTGATCATGCACTCGGTGGTGAGGAGCAGTCCGGCGATCGAGGCCGCGTTTTGCAGCGCGGTGCGGGTGACCTTCGTCGGGTCAACCACGCCCGCCTTGACGAGATCTTCGAATTCGCCCGTGGCGACGTTGTAACCGAAGTTACCCTTGCCACCGAGGACTTCCTTGACGATCACGCCGCCATCGACGCCTGCGTTGGAGCAGAGCACGCGGATGGGGTGTTCGATCGCGCGACGCACGATCTGAGCGCCGAAGGCTTCGTCGCCTTCCAGTTGGAGGGCGTTGATGGCCTTGATGGTGCGGAGCAGGGCGACGCCGCCGCCGGCGACGATGCCTTCCTCAACCGCGGCGCGCGTGGCATGGAGGGCGTCTTCGACCCGGGCCTTCTTCTCCTTCATTTCGGCTTCCGTCGCGGCTCCGACATTGATGACGGCAACGCCACCAGCCAGCTTCGCGAGGCGCTCTTGGAGCTTCTCACGATCATAGTCCGACGTGGTCTCGTCGATCTGACGACGGATCTGCTTCACGCGGCCTTGGATGTCGGACGATTTGCCCGAACCTTCGACGATCGTGGTGGTTTCCTTGTCGATGACGATGCGCTTGGCGCGGCCGAGATCGGACAGGGAGAGATTCTCGAGCTTGAGACCGAGGTCGTCGGTGATGCACTTGCCACCGGTGAGGACACCGATGTCTTCGAGCATCGCCTTGCGGCGGTCGCCGAAGCCAGGGGCCTTCACGGCGCAGATGTTGAGCGTGCCGCGAATCTTGTTCACGACGAGCGCAGCGAGGGCTTCGCCTTCGACTTCTTCCGCGATGACGAGCAGCGGCTTGCCGGTCTTGGCAACGGTCTGCAGCAGCGGGAGGAACTCCTGCAGGTTCGATATCTTCTTCTCGTGGATGAGCACGTAGGCGTCTTCGAGGACGGCCTCCATGGCTTCCATGTTGGTGGCGAAGTAGGGCGAGAGGTAGCCCTTGTCGAACTGCATGCCTTCGACGACGTCGAGGGTGGTCTCGATGGACTTGGCCTCTTCCACGGTGATGGTGCCATCCTTGCCGACCTTGTCCATGGCATCAGCGATGATGTTGCCGATGGTCTCGTCCCAATTGGCGGAAACGGTGGCGACTTGGCGGATCTCTTCGCGATCGTTGACCTTCTTGGAGAACTTGCGGAGCTCGGCGACGGCGGCCTCCACGGCCTTGTCGATGCCGCGTTTGAGGTAGATCGGGTTGGCGCCGGCGGTGACGTTCTTCAGGCCTTCGCGATAGATGCCCTCGGCCAGTACGGTCGCGGTGGTGGTGCCATCGCCAGCGGCATCGCTGGTCTTCGAGGCGACTTCCTTCACCATTTGCGCGCCCATGTTTTCATAGGGATCGGGAAGTTCGACTTCCTTGGCGACGGTGACGCCGTCCTTGGTGATGGTCGGGGAACCGAATTTCTTGTCGATCACGACATTGCGGCCCTTGGGGCCGAGCGTGACCTTGACGGCGCGGGAGAGAATCTCGACGCCGCGGAGAAGCTTCTGACGAGCGGTCTCGTCGAACAGGAGTTGTTTAGCTGCCATAATAGGTAATTTTTAAGGTTGTTGTTCTGGTGGAGTGCGGGCTCAGGAAATGACGCCGAGGATGTCGTCTTCGCGCACGAGCGTGAATTTTTGCTCGGCGATCTTCACTTCGGTGCCGCCGTATTTGGAGATGAGCACGCGATCGCCGACCTTCACTTCGAAGGGCGTGACCTTGCCGTTCTCATCCTTCTTGCCGGTGCCAAGAGCGATGACTTTCGCCTCCTGCGGCTTTTCTTTGGCGCTGTCCGGAATGATGATTCCGCCGCGGACTTGTTCTTTTTCCTCGATGTGCTGCACGAGCACGCGATCACCGATGGGTTTGATGTTCACTTTTGCCATATTGGGTAGTGGTTGTGGGTTGGAGTTTGATTTGGGATGAGACGACACCGGCCCGCCCCAGGAATTCCTGAGCGGACCAGCGCGAAAGTTTACTTCTTTTCCTCGTCGACGATCTCGACGTCGGCATCGACGATCTTGGGATCGGATTTCTTGGCCGGTTTCGGCTCCGTCGGCTCCTGGCCGTCCGGACCTGGTTGGGCTTCCGCCGTCGCGCCCGCAGCCTGAGCCTGTTGGTAGAGTTCGGCGCCAATCTTCTGCAGATTTTCCAGGGCGGCCTTCATGCGGGCCACATCGTTGCTCTCGAGGTCTTTCTTGGCCTCGACCAGCGCGGTCTCGAACTTGCCCTTGATGTCGACGGAGATCTTGTCCCCGGCGTCTGCCATGGTCTTTTCGAGTTGGTAGATGGTCGTATCGAGCTGGTTCTTGGCTTCCGCAGCTTCTTTGCGCTTGGCGTCTTCGGCGGCGTTGAGCTCG
>JAUXOH010000401.1 GCA_030682505.1 Candidatus Didemnitutus sp.
GCACATGAGTACGAACAAAGTTTACGGGGATGCCCCGAACAACATCAAGTTGACTGAACTGGAGACGCGCTGGGATTACGCCGATTCCGCTTACGAGCACGGCATCGCCGAGACCTTTACGATCGACCAATCGAAACACTCGCTCTTTGGCGCCTCGAAGGTCGCGGCCGACATCAAGGTGCAGGAATATGGGCGGGATTTTAACATGCCCACGTGTGCCCTGCGCGGCGGGTGCGTCGGGGGCCCGAATCACAGCGGAGTGGAACTGCACGGCTTTCTCTCCTACCTCGTGAAATGCAATCTGGAAGGTCGCGAATACCGCGTCTTCGGCTACCAGGGCAAGCAAGTGCGCGACAACATCCACTCGCTTGATGTCGTGCGCTTCATGGCCGCCTTCATCGCGGCACCGCGAGCCGGCGAGGTCTACAATCTCGGCGGCGGCAAGGGCAATTCCTGCTCTATCGTCGAGGCGTTCAAGACCACCGAATCGTTCACCGGCAAACCCCAGGTGCATTCCTACGTTGAGCAAAACCGTTCCGGCGATCACATCTGTTATTATTCCGATCTTCGCAAGATGCGCACCCACTACCCAGAGTGGAACATCACGCAGTCATTGGAGGAAACCATCCGCCAAATTGTTGAAGCTTGGAAGGGACGCCCGGTGTGATGCGCCCCTGGTACGACATTCGAGCCGTCGGACTGGCCGCGCTGCTTGCCCTGGCGGCGGCGCTGCCGTCGATGACGACCAGCATCGAGCGGCGTGATTACTATTTTTTTGATATCACTCTCACCTCATCTTCCGAGGGTGCGACCCAGTTTTTCTGGGATTTTGGCCAGGGATTCACCGAGCATAATTCATCCCGGCAACCCCTCCGGGTAGAGCCATCGCCGGTCGTCTATCGTTTCATGATGCCCATGGGCCGGTTCAAGGCCTTGCGTTTCGACCCCATCGACGGCGTGGGTCGGTTCACTTTTTCTCACGCGCAAATCGTCGACTACCGCGACCGGATCGTACGCGTGTTTCCGTCCCATGATCTCCTCCCCGGGGGCAATATTCTTCGGACCGAGATCCGCGGCACGACGCTCGCGTTGGAGACCGTTCCGGGCTCCAACGATCCGATCATCAACCTCCGACTGGATGAACCACTCGTACTCGAACCAACGATGCGCATCTGGTGGGAGCAGGGCTGGCCGGTCGCACTCCCTGTTTTTCTGGCCGGATTATTTTTCGGACTGCCCGTCGTAGGGCGACAGTTGTCCCGGATGGCCGCGGGCGTCGCCGCGGTCGCCCGCCCACGGCCGGTTCTCTCGTTGGTGACAGTCGCGACCGCAGCAGTCGCGCTCCAATGCCAGCCGGTAATCTTTCAGGCCCGCAGTTTCGTCTCGGCGAACAACGGTGGACACATGCTCTACAACCGGCTGCCCACGCTGCCGGCCGACACCGAATCGATGTCCACCCACACGGGGAGTTCGGACACCGGTGCCCTGCTTTTTCAGCATCTTTACTATCCGATGGTGCAACGCGACGCGCTCGCTGCCGGTGAACTGCCCCTCTGGAACCGGTATTCGCTGGGCGGCGAGCCCCTGCTCGGGCAGGGCCAGTCGATGTTCGGAGACCCGTTCAATTTTCTTACCATCATCACTGACGGCGCGGCGTGGGCGTGGGACGTGCGCTTCTTGATCGCCCGCTGGTTGCTCGCCGCCAGCCTTGGCGGGGTGGTGTGGCTGCTGACCCGCCACCTCGGCGCCGCAGCGCTGACCACGGTTGCCGCCTCCTTTCTCGGGTTTTTCACCTATCGCCTCTGCCATCCCGCCAACTTCAGTGTCTGTTACTCGCCCTTGATCCTCCTGGCTTGGACTGGACTACACACGGCCGTTTCGCCCCGACGGCTCACCGGCTGGCTGGCCGCCTTGGTTGGCGCCAACTGGCTCGTGCTGACCAGCGGCACCGTCAAAGAGGCCTACATGTTGATCGTGGGATTGAACCTCGCCGGAGCGGTGTTGTTGTTTTTTCGACCGGAGTGCAAGGGACGCCGGCTTTACCTGCTCTCCCTCGCTGCCGCCGCCGGCGTCGGGTTCGTGTTTCTTTCCGCTCCGGGTTGGATTTCTTTTCTCAGCGCATGGAGCCACTCGATGACGGGCTACGACACCCCGCAGGCGCAAACGCTGCCGTGGCAGCAGTTCATCGGGTTCTTTGACGACATTTTCTACCGCCAAGCCCAGAAGGACGAAAACGTCGTCGCGCCGGCACTGAATTTTCTCTTTCTCTCCGGGGTGTTATGGTGGCTGGTGCAGCCGCGGGCAGAACGAAGTTCACGATCGGGATGGGCGTTGGTATTGGCCGCGTTGCCACCGCTCGCCATTGGCTTCGGGCTCGTGCCGGACTCGTTGATCGTGAAGATTCCCTTCGTCGGCAACATCGTGCACGTGGGCAACACCTTCTCGTGTGTGCTGCTGAGCCTGATGGCCGTGTTGGGTGGGTTGGGGTTTCGCGATGCATGGAACCGCTTCGCTGAACCCGGCGTCGGGAAAACCATCCTCCGCTATTGGTTTGCCGGGCTGGCCCTGGCCGCATTTTTTTTCCTGCACACGGGGGAGTTCCCGAAAAGCCCGTTCTTCATCGGCTATGCCACGGCACTCGGGGTCGCGATCGCACTCCTGCCACTCGGACTGCATTGGGGATTGATTCGACCCAGCTCTCCCGGGCCGCTGTGGGTCGTGCTGCTGTTGGGCCTGCCGCTCTTGGGCTGGCGACATGCACAATACCGGGAGTCACGCTTCAATCATTATGCCTTCCTCCCTGGGGCGCGTTCTGACTTTCACGCCCCGTCTCCCGCGGTCACTCAGCTCAACACTTTCAGGTCCGAACCCGGGCGCGTCGTCGGCTGGGACTCCACCCTCTACGCCTCCTACAACACGGTCCTGCGCTGGGAGGGCATCTATGGCGTGGATGCGGTGAGAAGCCGCCATTTTCACGATCTGGCGGATGCACTCGGCTTGCGCCGGGTCTGGGATTGGGATTGGCCCAACCGCGAAGCTGATGCCGGTGATCTCGTCCGCAAATTCGATCTTTACAATATTACTCATTCTGTCGCGACCCATCGGGACGGCCCCCATCCCATCGAGAGGCTGCAGACGCTTGGGCAAGCGGACTTGGACTACTACGCGAGTCCGACCGCGTGGCCTCGCGCCTTCTTTGTTGACCAGGCAGTAAGCTACGGAACGCCCAACGACTTTGCCCGTATTCTCCTGGCGGGCGACGGTCGCCCTTTCGCCGCGGTGCAACAGGGTGATGCCATCCCGATTTCGGCGTCTGACACCGTCGCCGAAGAGAGAACAATTCGCAGCGCGCGTGACTACCGCTTCACTCCAAACACCACCACATTCACGGTCGAGGCCACCGGCCCCGGACTCGCCGTGTTGACCGAGACCTATTATGTGGACGACTTCGTCGTGACGGTAAACGGCCGGCCGACGGAGTATTTTCGGGTCAATCACGCCTTTCGAGGGGTGGCTCTTCCCGCCGCCGGGACCTACCAGATCTCGTACGCTTACTGGCCGCAGTATTTCACGATGGCTCTCGCGCTGGGCGTCACCGGCGCGGTCGGCCTCGTGATCGGGGCGATTTGGCTCTGGCGCCGCCCCTGCTTCCCTGCCGGAGTGACGAACGCTTGACGAACAAGACTACTCTTTCCCTGCTCCCGCTCCCGCTCCGGCCCAAGCTCTCCGTGATCGTGCCGGTGTTCAATGAACGCTCCACCGTTCAGCCAGCCCTCGATGCCGTCACCAGCAAGGCCATTGCGGGCTGGGATCTTGAGATCATCATCGTGGAGAGCAATTCGACGGACGGCACCCGCGACATCGTCAAGTCCTACGCGGCGCTTCCCCAGGTGAAAATCGTGCTGGAAGAGCGGGCGCGCGGCAAAGGACACGCGGTCCGCAACGGCCTCGGCCATGCCACGGGCGACGTGCTGCTCATCCAAGACGCCGATCTCGAGTACGACCCGGCGGACTACGAGGCCTTGCTCGCTCCCTTGCAGGCCGGCACGCACACCTTCGTGCTTGGCTCCCGCCACAGCGGTTCCCGCTGGTTCATCCGCAAGTTCGACGAACAAGTCTTCCACGCCTTCGTGCTCAATGCCGGCCACTGGTTCTTCACCGCGCTGCTGGACGTCTCCCTCGGCCTGAGCCTCCGCGATCCCTTCACGATGTACAAGGTGTTCCGCAAGGAATGCCTCGCCGGTCTCACATTGGAGAGCAACCGCTTCGACTTTGACTGGGAACTGTTGATCAAGCTGGTGCGCAAGGGTCACGTGCCGATCGAGATCCCCGTGCGCTACCGGTCGCGATCCTTCAAGGAAGGCAAGAAGGTCTCGATGTTTCGGGATCCGCCGACTTGGCTCTGGGCCTGGGCCAAGTACCGTTTCCAGCGCCTCTGAACCGGCCCGGGGCCGGCGACGAGAGCCACGGCGGAAAAATTCGGCTGCGGATGGCGGGTTGGGCGACCGCGGTTGTCATTATAGGCAGCCGTGAGACCTGTTGCCCTCGCCACTTCCCTGCCTTACACAGAAACCACGCTGCGTCCCGTGGCGTCTATCTCCCTGTGCTCCATGGCTGATGAGTCACCCACTCCCCGGAGCTTTGCCGGGCTCTATCGCGCAACTGTGGCGCCGCTGCGGCGCTACTTGACCCGCCTGTTGAGCGACGAATCCGAGGCACAAGACATCGCCCACGACGCCTACCTGCGCGTCTACCCGACCGTCGAGCAAGGCGCCGCCCGAAAACCCGAAGCGCTGCTCTACACCACCGCGCGACGACTCGCCATCAACCGCTTGAAACGCCGCACGCAGGGGCCCATTGCACGCGACAGCGTCAACCTCGACGCCACCGCCTCGCCGCAACCCGGGGTTCCGCAACAAGTGATGGCCCATCAAGAGTGGAAGCGCCTCGAACAGGCGATCGCTGATCT
>JAUXOH010000420.1 GCA_030682505.1 Candidatus Didemnitutus sp.
GTCGTCATAGGTGAACCCCTCGGGAAAGATCACCACCATTCCGCCCTTCTCCAGCACGCGGAAGGCGGCCGCGAAGCTGCCCGCCACCGAGCGCATGGCCGACGCATCATCTTCCTGCCGGTTCAGCGGAATGATCCCGCAGCGATGCAACAACCAGCCGACCGGGGCCCAGCGGAAGAGCTTGGCGGCCGCGAGGAAATGGGCCGGTCGCGGCAATGTGGTTCCGGCAACAAAGGCGTCGGTGAACGAGCCGGGATGATTGGCCACGATCAACACCGGTCCGGGAGGGACCCGGTCGGCATGCAGCACCTCGATGCGCCGGAAATAGGCCCCCAGCAGCAGATGCACCAGTCCGTGCACGGGCACTTGGATGAACTTGGCGAGCAGGCTCACGGAAGCAGGAGCCGATGCGCGGCGCGGGCTAGAGGAGATCCGCCGCGAGTTCGGCGAGCCGCGAACGTTCACCCTTGGAGAGCTTCACGTGGGCGTGGAGGGACTGTCCCTTCATCCGGTTGTGGCAATAGACGAGACCGTTGCTCCGCGCGTCGACGTAGGGATTGTCGATCTGCGCGGGATCGCCGATCAGGACGATCTTGGAACTCTCGGAAATGCGAGTGATGACGGTCTTCACCTCGTGGGGAGTGAGTTGTTGCGCCTCGTCGAGAATGAAGAAACGCCGCGCAATGGACCGACCACGGATGAAACAGAGGGCCTCGATCTCGACCAGACCGCTGCGAATCAAACGCTCATAGGGCTTCATCGGCGGCAGTCCCGTGCCATTGCCACCATGAAACGGCTGCGGCGTGTGCATGCTCGCGATCAGGTCGTCGTGTTTCTTGTTCTTTTTCCCGACCTTCTTCGAGGCAAACTGCGGATCCTTCTGCGACTTCGACGGCATGAGCACCTCGAGCGCGTCGTGATAGGGCTGCAGCCAGGGCTTCATCTTTTCCTCGAGCGAGCCGGGAAGGAATCCAATGTCCTTGCCCAGCGCGATGACGGGGCGGGAGATGGACAAACCGTCGTAGCGTGACGCCTCGTCCGTCGTCTGATGCAGCGCGCAAGCCGTCGAAAGCAGCGTCTTGCCCGTGCCCGCCTTGCCGAAGCAGGTGATGAGCGAGATGGAATCATCCATCAGCGCGTCCATGAAGAACTGCTGCTCGAGATTGCGCGGACGAATGGGAATCCCACCGGGCGCCTTGACGAACTCCGGGAAGCGCAACCGGCGCACCACGCCGTCGCCAAAATAGCGACCGGGCATCGTTTTGCCCTCGGGCGTCATGAGCAGCACGTATTCGTTCAGATAAAGCTTCGCGGCGGCTTCTTCCGCCAGCTCCAGTCCGCCCTCGGAGCAGAAGCGCTGCATCTCGTAGACATCGAGATCAACCGTCGGGTAGGTGTCGGTGTCCGGCGCCTCGGGAACCTTGTCGTTGAGATAGTCCTCCGCCTCGAGTCCCACGGCGCGGGCCTTGAGCTGCACGTTGACGTCCTTCGTCACGAGAATCGTGGGCGGCGGAAACGTCTCCTGCACGAAGAGCGCGCTCGCGATGATCCGATTGTCCTTCTTGGTGAAGTCCGACACCACGGCGCGCAGGCGCTGCATCGCCGGCGTGGACCAGTTGTTCTCGACCAAGTAGCGGTTGATGATGACGGAGAGCGTGCCGCCGTTGGGCAACTTCACGCCTTCGTGCATCGAATGGGAGTCCGGCAGGAGCTCCTGCAAAATCCGGTGGACGCGTCGGGCGTTGCGCCCTCGTTCCGTGGATTGTTCTCCCTTGATCGCATCGAGCTCTTCGAGAACCTCCACCGGGATGGCTAGGTTGTTCTCTTCGAACTTGAAGATCGATTGGGGGTCGTGCAGCAGCACGTTCGTATCCAGAACGTAGGTCTTAACCTGGGTGCCAACGTGACGCTGCGAGTGAGTAAATAGCCCGCTTAGTGTGCTTTCCATTGACGTGGATAACTTGTGAACAACCGATGCATCCAATTGGCGGCATTGTAAATGCGATAATGGCAAGTTGCCGCAAATTTTACCGAAGTTTTCGGCGGCACGATTCGCGCGAAGGAGTGTGCTGCGCTTTTTTTCCGCGACCAAAGTCGCCGCTTTCTCGACGCAAGTCCACGTGCAGCGAGTGCGGCGGCGGCGCGACGACGCGGGAAAAATTTCATTCGCGATTCCAACGGGGCGCTTGCGACTTTGCTGCGCGACCCGGGTTCTCCCACTATGAATTCAATGCACACGGTTGATTATCGGATTGGCGGCGACGATATGCAGTTTGTCGAAATTTCCCTCGATCCCAACGAAGCAGTCGTCGCCGAAGCGGGCGCGATGATGTTCATGGACGACGGCATCGAGTTGCAGACCATCTTCGGTGATGGCTCGGAACAGAACCGCGGCTTGCTCGGCTCGCTGCTCGGCGCCGGCACCCGCGTGCTCACGGGTGAATCATTGTTCATGACGGTATTTCACAATCGCAGCGGCCAGAAGCGCAGCGTCGCGTTCGGTGGCCCCTACCCCGGCA
>JAUXOH010000089.1 GCA_030682505.1 Candidatus Didemnitutus sp.
GGAATCGTCGCGCTCTCCCGCGAGCTTTGCATGCGCAACCACCTCGGCAGCCACGGCGAGTTTGTGCCGGCGGTCCTGCCGCCGCTCGAGGATACCGCCGCTTGGAAAGTGATGCGGGAAAGGGTCTTCTTTGGTTTCAATCTCAAGAAATTCGAAAGCGAGGTTCAGGCGGCCAGCGTGGTGTTCAAGGCGGATATGCAGGGGAACTTGCAGGTCGCGCAGGTTTAGGCAGATGCCGCGCGAACGAACCGGCCGCGATTCTTGGCCGACCCGCAGAGTAGCATTGAAGTGAGAGGTGGGTTGCTGCTTCTTTCAGCGCCACGCGACATGCCTTACTGCGCTGAATTTCTCTGGGTGGCCATGGCTCACTTGCTCGCGGTGGCGAGCCCGGGGCCGGATTTTGCCATCGTCCTGCGGCAAAGCATCGTGCACGGGCGCAAGGTGGCGATCTGGACCAGCCTCGGGATCGGCACGGGGATTCTTGTTCATATCGGCTACTCCTTGCTCGGCATTGGGGTGCTCCTGGCGCAGTCCGAAACATGGTTCCTCATCTTGAAGTATGTCGGTGCGTCCTACCTCGCGTGGATTGGCCTCAACGCGTTGCGATCGAAACCGCTCCCGGAACATTCACCCGGCTTGGGCGGGTCCCCGCTCGGTGGTCCGGCCGTTCCGGGCACCCGCAGCGCGTTTGTCACCGGCTTTGTTGTCAATGTCTTCAATCCCAAGGCGGCGCTCTTCTTCATCGCTCTCTTCGTCACCGTGATCAGTCCGACGACGCCACGGTGGATCCAGGCCGGTTATGGCATCTGGATGGCGTTGGCGACGGCGACTTGGTTCACGTGCGTCTCGCTGTTCTTCACCAAGGAGCGGGTGCGGCGGGCCTTTTTGCGGGCCGGGCACTGGTTTGACCGGATCATGGGCGTCTTGCTGATCGCGTTGGCGGCTCGGCTCGCCTTGGCGTCGCTGCATCAGCCAGTGGCGGATTGACCTCTTTCTCTCCCCGGGTCACCCTGCGGCATGAGTTTGAAATCCGTTGTGCTGGTGGCGGCCCTGTTTGTCGGTGGTGCGGCGGCAACCGCCGAAACCGTCATGTTGACCGCGCTCGAGCGCTCCCAGGGTTGGAAGCTGCTGTTTGACGGCAAGGATGTGTCGGATTGGCGAGGCTATCGCGCCAACAAGGTGCCGACCAACTGGACCGTGGTCGGCGGATCGCTCGTGGGTGCGCCGGGAGTCGGGCTCGTCAGTGTGGCCGAGTTTCAGGAATTTGAGCTCCTGTTTGATTGGAAGGTGGCGGAAGGCGGTCACGGTGAGGTCTATTTTCACGTCTCGGAGGACGCGGTGGCGCCCGAGGAAATCGGGCTGATGGTCGAGCTGGCCGGGCATCGCGCGGCGTTGGCGGGCAATGGCCTTGGTCCGCCGGACCGGACGATCCCACCTCAATTTGATGTCTGGTATCGCACCAAGATCGTCGTTTACGGCAAGCTGGTTGAATATTGGATCAACGGTGAGCGGATTCACAGTTACGTGCTCGATTCGCCCAGCTGGCGCCAAGCCGTCGCGGCAAGCCGGTTCGCGGGCTTCCGGGATTACGGCGTGCTGCAAAAAGGAAATTTTGTCCTCGTGGGCGACGGCGTGCAGTTCCGCAATATCAAGGTGCGGGCGATCTGAGTTTGCCCGGGCGAGGATTGCGTCGGCGGGGTAGCAGGCCTAGCCAAAGAAACAGGCGGCGCCTTCTGGGGATCACCGCCTGTGACACACACACAAACAAACACAGCATGCTACTTCGGCACGGCCACGTGGATGTTTAGCTTTTCCAGCGTAATACCGAGCTGCCGGTCGTACTCAGCCAAGGCCTTGCGGTAATCGGCCTCGGCCCGGAGTTCGGCGACCTCGAGGATGGCCAGGAGTTCCTGCTGTTGGACGACGAAGAAGGTATTACCGGTGCCGGCCCGCAGTCGTTTCTGCTCGGCATCAAGGGTTTGGACTCCAAGTTCGCGGGCGATCCGGGCCGCATCGACCCGCCGGCGCGTCGTCTCGATGTTGGCCGCGGTGTTGCCGACGGCGACCACGATGGCCTGCTCCAATTGTTCCAGATCGATCTCGGCCTGCCGCTGCCCGAACTTGGCGGCGCGGTAGCGTCCGCGCTCCGTGGCGAACGTGAACGAGATGGTGACTTGGACTCCGTAGCTGAGCGAGGGATGGTCCCGATCGCGCACGAGCCGCTGCGACGTCTCGCGGCTCGAATCGAGGCCGCTGTAGCCGTAGCTGCCGACGAGATCGACGCGCGGAAGGAGCTGGTTGCGCTGGTAGCGGGAGTTGATCTGGCTGCGCTTCAAGTTGAGCCGGGCCTGCTGATAGTCCGGCCGCTTGGTCAACGCTTCCTGGAAATCGAGCGCGGCATGGACGAGGGAGAGGGGCAACGTGGTCATTGGTTCGATTTCGATCTGCCAATCGTGCAGTCGCATCGTGCGCTCGTCTGAGATCAGGGCCTTGAGACCATTGGCGGCTTCCCGCACGAAGCGTTCGGCGGAGAGAATGCCTTCTTCGCGATTGGCGAGGCGGGCGCGGGCCGAGGTGACGTCAAACGCCGACATGGCCCCGACGCGGAAGCGTTTCTCGTTCTCGTCGAGCAGCTGGGCGGCGAGCTCGCGGGAGCGGTGGGCGCTGCGCAGCGAGGCGTGCGCAAAATTGAGATCGTAGTAGGCGTAGACGACGCGCGTCACGGTATCGATGACCGACTGCTTGAATTGCCACTCGGAAATGGTGCGACTGGTCATTGCAATGCGGATTGGCGCGGTGGTGCTGCCCCAGCCGAAACCCCGCAACAGGGGCTGCCGCGCCGTGACTCCGCCAAAGCTGCTGTAGCTGTCGGCAAAGAGATTGAAAGTGCCGCGACTGTTGGTGGAGGTGGCGCCGAGAGTGTAGGTGAGCCCCCACGGCAACAGCCCGTTCACGCCGAGTTCATAGCGGTCGGACTGCGTCGTGGTGAAGTCGCGCACGCCGCCCGAAAAAGTCGCGGCGGGATTCTCGTTCTCCACATAACCGTAGGAACCCGTGAGCTGCGGATCGAAAATGCCGAGCTGCTCCAACACCCGGGCGTTGGCGATGGCCACGTCGTAGGAGTCGGACTTGATCGTGAAGTTCTTCGCCACCGCTCGACGAATGGCGGCATCCAACGAGATGACTTCGGTCTTCTCGGCAGCCGCGACAGCCTGTGGTTGGACACTCGCGGCGGCGAGGCATCCCCAGGCGAGGGGAAGGAAAGTGAGGCTCCGAAAAAATGACATGGGGGAGGAAGTAATCCCGTTCTTCGCACCCGCCGTGCCAGCACCGAGCACTATTTTAAACCATTCATTGGCAGTCAGTAGAGATAAAACCAGACAACGCGACTGACCGCCCGACGCTCGGGGGCGGGATTGCCAGTTCCCGATAATGGGAAACCCGTTCGTCGGCATGGCGCGCCGCGGGTGCCCGGACTCGACGCCACCATTTCAACCACCGACTTCGCCCTTCAAGGCACGCGCTTCAGTTCGTAGCGGATTTCCTTGGTCGTTCCGTCCTTGCCCGGACCACGGAGCGTGATGGTCAGGACATCGAACGCGACGCGGTGAAAAAC
>JAUXOH010000428.1 GCA_030682505.1 Candidatus Didemnitutus sp.
AAGAAACTCAAGCCCGACGAGTTCACCGGCGGCACCTTCTGCGTCTCGAACCTCGGCATGATGGGCGTGAAGAGTTTCTCCGCCATCATCAACCCGCCCAACGCCGCCATCCTCGCTGTCGGCACCACCGTCACCAAGCCGGTCGTGAAAAACGGCCAGATCGTCGTGGGCCAGACGATGACGCTCACGCTCTCCTGCGACCACCGCGTGGTCGACGGTGCCCTCGGCGCTCAATTCCTCGGCGCCATGAAGGACCTGCTCGAAAAGCCGGCCCTTTTGCTCGTCTGAGCCGCCGGCAGACCGGGCTGATTTTTCCGCTTGATGCGGAAAAATCGCGTCGCGGCCGGGTGCCGGGGTTTTTTACGTTTGCCAGCGGCGGGACACGTCGTTGTCTTGCAGGGTATTACCCTGTCCACGCGAGGTCCTTCCAGCCGATGGAATTTGCGCGGACCAACCCCTCGTTCTTCTGGAATGGATTTTCGCGCCACACTTTCCACCCAACGTCACTCCATTGCCACCGCGGCGCTGGCGGTGGCCAAGGAGCTCGAAGCTGGCCGGGCCCAAGCACCGTTCCAGGAAAAATTTGCGACGCTGGCCTCCAAGGACACCGCCGTATCGATCCGCGTCGGCATCCTCGCCCCGACTCCGGATGTCGCCCATGCCTTGCTGGCTGATTTTCTCGGACCCGATTACAATGTCTGCAAAATCGTCGTGCCTTCGCGGCTCGGTTACAGCGAGGTGCTCCTTCAGGAACGCGGCTTCCTGCTCGACGCGGGCGACGGCGCCCGGGAATTCGCCGACGCCGGCACCTTCATCGACGCGATCAAGGCCACGCATGCGCTCGAGTCCAAGGGCGACGTGGATCTCGAACCCCTCCGGGTCAAACTCAAGGGTCCTGCCCACCTCACCGGCCTGTGCCTGCTGATTCCGCAAAGCATTGACGCGCTCGTCCGCAAGCCGGCCCTGCTCTCCACCCTCGCCGATCAGGCTGATTGGGTCTTTCTCGCCGGCACCGCCGCGACCAAGATCGCTCCGCCCTCCCGCCAGGCAATCCAACTTATTCTCGACAACGTCACCGGTCTGCAAAACGTCCTCGTGCCCGCCGAGGGCGAGATAGCCGAAGCCGAGGAATGGTGGAAGGGCTGGAAAGCTGGACTCAGCCTCGGACTCGTGAAACAGGGCTCGGACCTGCTGCGCACCCGCCTCTCGCTCCTCACCGCTCCGGACAGCGAACTCCGGCAATACCTGGTCGAGGTGCGGTTGTGGCGCCAACTCGAGACCGGCCTCGCGCTGCTCGTCGAGGAGAGCGAACAGGCGCAGCGCATGTTGGGCAATCGACTCTCGCTCACCCGCGATGGCCTCGTCGGACCCGGAGCCAACGGCGATCTCCGCAAGATTCTGGAGGGCGTCCGCCAGCGCTTCACCGACGAAACCGAGAACGTGATTCGCACGATCGACCGCGAGGCCAAGGCCGCGCTGGCCCCCGCCGGGGAGATCAACCGCCACTTGCGCACGGCCGCCGCCAACATCACGGCCGACGACATCGAGCAGACGATGACCGAGTCGCTGATCAAACTGACCCCGGCCGCGCATATCGTCGGCCAATTGGTGCAGAGTGTTTCCGAACTCTATCGTCAGCGGCTCGCCAACGACATCCGGCTCCTCAACGACGGCCTCGAATGTTCCATCAAGGATGCCGAAGCCGCGCTCGAAAAATCCTCCGGCCTCCGCCACAAACTCGCTTTCGACCCGATCGACGAGCAGACGCTTTGGGAAACCATCAGCCACGCCGCCCGCCCGGAAATCCGCTACCGCAGTGAGATGCCCCGGCCCACGCTGGGCAGCCGCTTCAACGCCGCCCGCCAGACCATCATGGGCGTGATGATCGCGGGCACCGTCCTCGGCGGCGCCGCGACCCTCGTCGGCGACGGCGGCCAGAATGTCCGCACTACCCTCTATGCGCTCATGCTTCCCCTGCTCGTGATCGGTTTCCTCTGGACCTATGTCAGTTTCCGCAAGAAGGAGCGCCTCACCCTCGAAAAGGAAGTGGAGAAATTCCAGGACGGCGTGCTCGGCGAGTTGCGCCGCGTCCTGCAGGAACTGCACCGCGAGCAATTGGGCATCCTCAATACCTCCACGCAAAAACTCCTCCGCTCCATTTCCCAACAGGCCGACGACGTTCTCAGCCGCCTCGACCAACAGCGCCAACGCGACGCCGAGGACCAACGCCGGAAACAATCCGATCAACAGCGCACGATGGAACAGCGGGTTGGCCGGCTGCGGCAATTCACTTCGCAGCTCACGACCTTGCAGTCGCGTTTCGCCGACGCGCGCAAACTCCAATCGACCTGGTTGAGCGAATGGATCTCCAAATTTAACCAAGGCAAAGTCTAAACCCCAACTCCCACGCCGTTATGCCCATCGATCCCATTGCCGAAGCCGAAGCCGCCGCCGCCGCCGCAGCAGCAGCCCAGCAAAGCGCAGCCGAGTCGGCCGCTTCCGCCCAACAATCCGATTTTCAGTCCGACCAATCCGCCGCGGCCGCCGCGCAGGCCCAGCAAGCTGCCGCCACCGCGCTGGCCGATGCTCAGGCCACTGCGGATTCCAGCGCCCGCGCCTTGGTTTCCGCCCAAGAGGCCGTCGATGCCGCGGCCACCGCCGGCGGCAGTGCCCAATCCGCCACCGACGCCAATGCGCGCGCCCTGCAGGATGCTCAGGAAGCCCACAACGCCAACCTGCGCGCCGTGCAGGATGCGCAGGAAGCTCACGACGCCGCGGTTCGCGCCAACGCGGAAGCCAATGAGGCCACGCAAGCCAGCAATCGCGCCCAGTCCGAGGCCAACGAGGCCACGCAGGCCAGTGACCGCGCCCAGTCCGAAGCTGCCGAAGCCACCCAAGCCTCCGCTCGCGCCCAGTCGGAAGCAGCCGAGGCCACGCAGGCGTCCAGTCGCGCCCAATCGGAAGCCGACGAGGCCACCCAAGCCTCCACTCGCGCTCAAGCCGAAGCGCAGGAAGCCTCCACCGCTTCCACCCAAGCCCAGACTTCCGCCACGTCCGCCGACCAATCATCCGCGCGCGCCAAGGCCGAGGCCGACGAGGCCGAATCCGAAAGCACCCGGGCCAAGAATGAAGCGGACGAAGCCACCCGCGAAAGCGCCCGCGCCAAGTCCGAGGCGGATGAGGCCGAGACTGAGAGCAACCGAGCTCGCGCCGCCGCCACGCAGGCGGACGTCGAGAGCAAGCGCGCCAAAGCCGAAGCCGATGAAGCTGATGTCGAGAGCAAGCGGGCCAAGTCCGAAGCCGATGAGGCCGACACCGAAAGCAAGCGCGCCAAGTCGGAGGCGGACGAGGCCGACACGGAGAGCAAGCGCGCGCAGGCCGAGGCCCGCGAAGCCGAACAATCCAGCAACCGCGCGCAAAGCGAGGCCTCCGAGGCCCAGACCGCCAGCAACCGGGCGCAAGCCGAGGCCAACGAGGCTCAGGGTGCCAGCAGCCGTGCGCAAAGCGAAGCCGCCGAGGCCACCAGCGCCAGCGACCGGGCCCAATCCGAAGCGGGTGAAGCCGCCGGCGCCAGCAGCCGCGCACAAAGCGAGGCCGGCGAGGCTACCCAGGCCAGTTCCCAAGCCCAGACCTCCCAACAGCAAGCTGACGCTGCAAGTGCCGCCGCCACTACCAGTCAGGGCCAGGCCGCCACTTCCGCAACCCAGGCCGAGCAGGCACACCAGCAGGCGCTCGTCTTTGCTCAAAACACCGCTGCGCAGACCAAACAACTGATCGCAGATCTCATCGCCGAGATCCAAACCGCGCTTACCAATGCCAAGCAGCACGAAGCTGACGCGCTAACCGCCATGCAAAACGCGCAGACCCACGAGCGCGATGCCGACACCGCCAAGACCAATGCGCAGACCTACGAGCGCGAGGCCGACACCGCCAAGAGCAATGCGCAGACCCACGAGCGCGATGCCGACACTGCCAAGGGCAATGCGCAGACCCACGAGCGCGATGCCGACACTGCCAAGGGCAACGCGCAAAGCCACGAGTCCGCCGCCCAGAAATCAGCCAGCGAGGCCCGGAGCTTCGCCGACGAGGCCCGCGCCGCCGCCGCCGAGGCCCGCACCAAGGCCGGTTACAGCACCTATGGCGATTAACACCCATCATCTCGAAAGCCTAATTCATGATTCCATTCGACGCCGCCAAACTTCTCGAACTCCCCGTTGATGCCACCCCCGAAACCATCGAGGCCCGGTTCCTCGACCTGCGCACAAAATTCGAGGATAAGATCGCGAAGGCGCCCACCCCGGGCCTGAAGGCCAAGTATCGCGAAAGCCTCGACCAGATCACCACGGCCTTCGAGACGCTCACGCTCGCGTCGGATTCCTCCTCGCTGCCGGTGTTGAAGAAGGAGTCAGGAGACAGGAGTCAGGAGACAGGAGGGTCTGCATCGCCGCGGGCCGGATCTCCCGGAGGCGCGTCGCTCGACGACTCGCGCACTTCGGCACGTCCACATGCGCCGGCAGGAAAAAAGAAATCCTCCTCGAAGGAATTCATCCTCGTCGCCGTCATCGCCATCGCCCTCCTCGCCGGCGGTAGCTGGTTCATCCTGAAGACCCGCGCTGAAAACGCCGAAAAAGCTCGCGTCGCCGCCGAGCAGAAGGCGGTTGAAGCGCGGGAAAAGGAGCGGTTGGAGAGGCTCGCCGCCGCGATCCGCACACAGGTCGCGGAATTACGTATCGCCTGGGATGCGCTCGAACAGCAGGCCCGCGCGCTCGAGCGCAAAATCGGCGACCTGAAAGGGGAAGAGCGCAATCTCAACAAGGGCCAGACCACACCGGAACTTGCGAAACTGCGCGCCGAACTCGTCGCGCACGAGGAACTGTTGGCGTGGCTGGGCCAGCAGCTGCTGCGCCACCCGGCCAAGGTCGCCCGGGCGCAGGGCGAAGAACTCCTTTCCGCCCGACAGGTGGACGACAGCGCGGCCACTATCGCGCGCGCCGCCGAAGAACAGGCCAAGCTGGTGACCGCCTTCGAGGATAAGCGTCGGTCGCTGCTTTCCTTCACCGGTAGCGTCTCCATCCGCGCCGCCTTCAGCTTTCTTGATTGGAAGCTGACTGATGCCTACGGCGCCGTGCACACCGGCAAGGGCAGTGCCCCCCGGCTCGAACTCCCGCTGGGCGAACTCCTCGCCGAGTTCACGGCTGCCAATTACCGGCCGCGCACGTTCAAGGCCACGGTGCGCCCCGACCAGCCACTCGTGCTGGAACCCGATCACAAGGTCGTGAAGGTGACCCTCGACAGCTATCCGCAGGGAGCCGAGATCTGGCTTGGCGACGAAAGGCTCGGGACCACGCCGCTCCGCCACCGGGATTTTTCAGCGGGCAAGTTCCTCCTCGAACTCCGCCGGGCGGGACATATCAAGCAGTCGGTCACGCTCGCCTTGGAGGACGGCTGGGAGGAGCACACGGAAGAGGTACGGCTGCTGCGGCTCGATGAGGGCGTGCCCGGTTTTGACATCGTGCAAGAAGCAATCGGCATCGACATCAAAACCGACCACTTCGTACATGGCGTGAGGGTCAACGCCGTTGTCCCGGACGGCCCGGCCGCGCGTGCCGGACTGACGGCCACTGATTGGATTGTTTCAGTATCCCGTCGCGGCTCCAAGCCGGTGCTTGCTAAAGGCATGGAGAGCGTTCTCGAGATGCATGCGGCCCTGAGCGGCCAACCGGGTGACGAAATCGTGCTCAAGGTCGCCAAGCTGGAAAGCCTGCTCGCAGAGGAAACCGCTGGCGAACGCGAGCTGCGGCTTCGGCTCGTGACCTACGCCGAGCTGATACGTCCCAAGCGTGGCAAACCTTATCGCATTCCCGGTCTGGAAATGGAACTGCTCCCGGTCAGCCCGGGGACCTTCGTCATGGGCAACCCTTCAGAGCCCCGTAGCCTGAACACCGTCACGCTGACCCAGCCGTTCTGGCTGGGTCGGTTTGAAGTCACGCAAGGGCAGTGGAACGACATCATGAACCCGGGAGAAAATGTGCCTGAGGAGTGGAAACGAATCCCAAGCTACAATAAATCGTGGAACGTGGCCATGGAGTTTTGTCGCCGGTTGACCATCCGCGAGCGCGAGGCTGGGCGATTGCCAGAAGGGCACAGCTACACCTTGCCCACCTCGGCCCAATGGGAATACGCGAGCCGGGCTGGGGACACGGGCTACGAGCCGCGCAACCTCTCGGCGATGGCATGGTTCGGTGGCGGAAAGGATAGCTCCCCGAAACCAGTCGGCACCAAGGCAGCCAACGCTTGGGGCTTCCATGACATGCTGGGGAATGTCGAAGAACTCTGTCTGGACCGGAGTGGTCACAGCCCAGGGGGACAGAATCTTCGTGACCCCCAGGGTCCAGAAAATGGTCAAAAGCGCGTCGATCGGGGCGGCAATTGGTACTCAAAATCGAGTTGGTGCGTATACCATGACAAGTTTTCATCGCATGACGATCCGGACTATCACTCATCGTTTAATGGCCTGCGTGTCGCCTTGGTTCCCGCACCTCCCGGAAGCGACCCGAGTGGGCCGTGACCAACCGCCACTGCGAACCGCCCGCCATGACGCCACTCGACGCCGCCAAGATCCTTGATCTTCCTTCCGACGCCTCGCCCGAACAGATCGAGGCGCGGTATCTTGAGCTCCGCGCGAAGCTGGAGGACAAGATAGCCAAGGCGCCGACCCCGGGCCTGAAGGCGAAATACCGCGAAAGTCTGGAGGAAATCACAACCGCCTTCGAAACCCTCACCCTCGCCGCCGACAGCTCGGCGCTGCCGGTCATTCAGAAGCAGGGAGCCGGGAGCAAGGAGCAGGGAGCGGTAACTGCTTCGACCGACTCAAGTCTCAGGTCTCAGGTTTCAGGTCTCCCGGCTGGCAAGCGCAAGTCTGGCAGCCGCGAGTTCGCCCTCGTCGCCGTGATCGCCCTCGCCGTCCTCGCCGCCGGCGGCTGGTTCGTGATGAAGACCCGCGCCGAGAACGCCGAGCAGGCCCGTGTGGCCGCCGAGGCCAAGGCCGAGGCCGAGACCCGGAAAAAATCCGAGGAGGAGGAAAGGCAACGCAGCGCGACGGCGCTCAAGGCCGAGCAGGAGCGTCAGGAAAAACTGCTGGTGCAGCTCCGCGCACAGCTCGCGGAATTGCGCACGAACTGGGAAACGTTCGATCGTGCCGAGCGCGACGCCGAACGCGCGCTGGCCGACGCCAGGACCGAGCTACGCAGCCTGCGCGATGCCACCCCGGGCCGGCAGGCCGAGTTCACCGCGACGGTGCAGTCACGGGAGGATTACTACCGCTGGCTCTCCGACTTCCTGCTCCGGCACCCGGCGCGGACCCAGCGGGCCCGGGCCGAGGAAATGATCTCCGCCCGCGCGCCCGATGACGCCGCCCCGCTGGTGGCGGAGCTGCGCACCGTGGTCCCCCAACTCGACACCGAGATCCGCCACGAGCGAGAGATCCGGCTCGCCGTCACGACCAGCCTGGAACTGGCCAGCGATCCGGCCGGCGTGGCCTGGAGCTTTGAGGATGCCTTTGGCCGCAAACGCAGCGGCGTCACGCCGGCCCGGATCCCGGACGTGGCCCTCGGGCGGATCCAGGTGACCTTCCGCCGGCCGGGCTGGGCCGACCGCGTCCGCCCGATCGAGCTGGCCCGGACAGGCCCTGCCGTGCACGCGGAGCGCTACGCCGATCACAACCGGACCACCGAGTGGCTGTTCAAGGCGCCGGTGGAAGAGGTGGAGGCCGCCGCCCTCGACGGCTGGGCCGAGGCCCGGCTTGAGATGGGCGACCGCCACATGATTGGCGTCTCCGGGACCATCGACAATGCCGCCGCTTTCAAGTGGTATGAGGCGGCCCGGGGCAACGGACATCCCGGGGTTGGAGCCCGGCTTTATCTGTTAGGCTCGCGCAGCGCGTTCGGCACCCACACCAGGGAACAGGAACGCGAGTGGCTTTGGGCCGGGGTCAAGGCGGACGACGCCCTTTCCCTCGTTCTTTGGATTACCGGGCAGCAAAGTTTCTTCCCGGCGCATGAAATCATTCCGCCCGCCCGCCTGGCCGCGGCGGAACAGGAACTGACCCGGCAGGCTGCAGCCGGCCATCAGCTAAGCTCCCTGAACGTGGCCGCGAACTATTTTCGGAACCGGGACACGGATGACCGGGAAAAAGCCATGCAGTTGGGCCGGGCCGCCATCGCAGCGGGCAATCGCCGGGCACTGCGTTTTGTCGGCTTGCTGCTGAACAGCGGCCCGGAAGCGGGCCGGGACCCCAAGGCCTCCCTCGACTTGCTGCGCCAGGGCGCCGCTGCCAATGACACCGCCGCCATGTGTGATCTCGCCCGCGCCTACTGGGCCGGCAACGGGGTCGAAAAAAATGATGCGGAGGCCCTCCGTTGGTGCCGGCAGGCGGCCCAGGCCGGCAGTGCCGAGGCCCTCGGTCTGATCAGCTGGGCCCACACGAACGGTCGCGGCGTGCCCAAGGACGAGGCGGAAGCTTTCGCTTGGATGCGGCGCTCTGCAGAGGCACGCAACCTGGGCGCCATGGTCGATCTCGGCTGGGCCTATCAGCAGGGCAAAGGCACCGCGGTGAACCACGCCGAGGCCTTGAACTGGCTCCGAAAAGCTGCCGTGGATTCCGCCATCGCCTGTTACCATCTCGGCAATGCTTACAGCAACGGCTGGGGTGTGACCCGGAGCGATGACGAGGCTCTGGCTTGGTGGCGCAAAGCAGGCACCGTTGAGCTGCCGGCCGCGTTGGACAACATCGGTTGGGCGTATGTTCATGGGCGTGGCGTCCCCTTGAGCGAATCCGAAGCCATCAGCTACTGGCGCCGCGCCGCCAAGGGCGGCAGCGACTACGCCCAGACTGAGCTGAAAAAACGCAACCTCACCTGGTAACACGGGAAATAACAGCCCCCCCCACCCGTCCAGCCATCCACTATCATTCTCCCAGCATGTCCCCCGCCGACGCCGCCCAACTCCTCAACCTGCCCGCCGACGCCACCCCCGAACAGATCGAGAAGCGTTACTTGGAACTCCAGGCCCAGCTCGAAGAGAAAATCGCGCGGGCTCCGACCGACGGACTAAAAGCCAAATATCGCGAGGCCCTGTCCCGCGCCGGGGTCGCCTGCGATGCCCTTTTGCATTCCAGTGCCGCCGACCTGTTGCCCACCAAGTCGCGCATCGCCCCTCCGCCGCCT
>JAUXOH010000432.1 GCA_030682505.1 Candidatus Didemnitutus sp.
CGGTGTCTGGCGCGGCAACCGGAACGGCTCACCCCCGGTGTGCCGAAAGGCGTCGAGGTGGTGCCGGGCGACTTGCTGGACGCGCCTTCGCTGTCCGCGGCCATGGAGGGGGTCGAGGCCGCGTATTACCTGGTGCACTCGATGGGCGCGACGGGCGACTTCGAGGCGCAGGACCGGTTGGCGGCGGACAATTTTGCCGCGGCCGCACAGGCCGCCGGGGTGCGGCGCATCATCTACCTGGGCGGCTTGGGCGAGGATGCGCCCGACTTGTCGGCGCACCTGCGCAGCCGGCACGAGGTGGGGGAACGGTTGCAGGCGCACGGCGTGCCGGTGGTGGAGTTCCGGGCGTCGGTCATCATCGGCTCGGGGAGTCTGTCCTACGAAATGATCCGGGCCTTGGTGGAACGCCTGCCGGTGATGGTGACGCCGCGCTGGGTGCGCGTGGCGGCGCAACCGATCGCGATCGGCGATGTGCTGGCCTACCTGCGCGCGGCCCTGACCGTCGAAACCGGCGGCCGCAGCCTGACGGTCGAGATCGGCGGACCGGACCGCGTTTCCTACGGGGAGTTGATGCAGGAATACGCCCGGCAGCGCGGGCTGCGGCGCTGGATGATCCCGGTGCCCCTGCTTACCCCGCACCTGTCGAGCCTGTGGCTGGGCCTCGTGACGCCGCTCTATGCCCGCGTGGGCCGCAAGCTGGTGGAGAGCCTGCGCCACCCGACGGTGGTGCAAAACGACTCCGCGCTCCGCCTGTTTCCCCTGCGGCCGGCGGGCGTGCGCGAGGCGATCGCCGGGGCGTTGCGCCACGAGGACTCGGGTTTCGCGCAGACGCGCTGGTCGGACGCGTTGTCCGCCGCCGGGAACGCGCCGCCGCAGTGGGGAGGCCAGCGGTTCGGCAACCGGCTGGTGGACTCGCGCGCCACGCGGGTGGCGGCCTCGCCGGCCGAAGTGTTTGCCGCCGTCGAGCGCATCGGTGGCGCCCGAGGCTGGTATTTCGCCACCTGGCTCTGGGTCCTGCGGGGCTGGCTCGACCTGCTCCTCGGCGGAGTGGGCATGCGCCGCGGCCGCCGCGATCCCGAACACCTGCGGGCGGGCGACGCGCTGGATTGCTGGCGGGTGGAGTCGGTCCAACCGGGCGAGCGGCTGCGGTTGGCCGCCGAGATGAAGCTGCCGGGGCGGGCCTGGCTGGAATTCGAGGTGCAGCCGGAGGGCACCGGCGCGCGGCTCCGCCAGACCGCGACCTTCGATCCGCTGGGGTTGTCGGGTCTGGCGTATTGGTATGGCGTCTGGCCGCTGCACCAGCTCGTCTTTGCCGGAATGCTGCGCGGACTCGCCCGGGCGGCGGAGGCACGACCCCGATGAAACAGAGAACCTTCCAAGCCGAAATCTGGCTGCCGCTGCCACCGGAGGAACTGTTCGGGTTTTTCGCCGACGCCGCGAATCTCGACGCGATCACACCGCCGTGGCTGAACTTCCGCATGGTCACGCCGCCGCCGATCGCGATGCGCGAGGGAGCGCTGATCGACTACCGGCTGAGCCTGCACGGCATCCCGTTGCGCTGGCGCACGCTGATCAGCGTCTGGCAACCGCCGGGCCGCTTCGTCGACGAACAGGTGCGCGGCCCCTACCGGCAATGGATCCACGAGCACACCTTCGAGGCGCGCGACGGCGGCACGCTGGCCCGGGACGTCGTGCACTACGCCGTGCCGCTGGATTTCCTCGTGCACCGCTGGTTCGTTCGGCCGGACATCGAGCGGATCTTTGCGTATCGGACGGCGGCGTTGCGGAAACTCTTCCCCGGCACACCGCCCACCCAACCATGACCCACCCCACTCCACCGGCCATGACGCCGGGTCGGCTCCTCCTTGCCCTCGGCGGCTGGCTGCTGCTCTGTTTCGCGGCGGCGTCGCTCGGGGCGTGGTTCCCGCCGGGCGAGTGGTATGCCTCCCTGAACAAGCCGGCCTGGAATCCGCCGGGCTGGATTTTCGGTCCGGTCTGGACGGCGCTCTACACGATGATGGCGGTGGCCGCCTGGCTGGTGTGGCGGCAGGGCGGCTGGAGCCGGCAGCGCACCCCGCTCGTCCTCTTTGTGGTGCAACTCGCGCTCAACGCGCTCTGGACGCCGCTCTTCTTCGGGCTGCACCGGCCCGACCTGGCGTTTGCCGGGATCGTGGCGCTGTGGCTGGCGATCTGCGCGACGCTGGTGGCGTTTCGCCGCGTCAGCCGTCCCGCCGTCTGGCTGCTGGCACCCTACCTCGCGTGGGTGAGCTTCGCGGCGGCGCTGAACCTCACCCTGTGGCGGATGAACAGCTGACGGCGCACGTCGCGCGGCGGAGGCGAGTTCGCCCTTGGCACGGTCGGCAGGAGGCGTAGTTTTGCGCCAACGCTTGGGGCCACGGGCGGTGATCCCATGTCCGCCCTGCCCGAATTTTCCACCGCGCCGCCAGTGCCTCCTTGGGGTTTCCTTTATTGACAGGTTTAACCGGTCAGTTGTAAGGAATAACCATACGTTATGAGCCTCCTCTCCATCCTCTTTCCCAAAGTCCGCGCGGAAGTGTTGCGACTGCTTTTTTCCGATGCCTCCTGCGAACTCCATCTGCGTGACCTGACCCGCCAAAGCGGGCTTGGGCTGGGCACCGTGCAGGGCGAATTGAAAAAACTCTCCGGGGCCGATCTCGTCACCAGCCGGCGCGACGGCAATCGTCGCTACTACCGCGCCAACGCCAGCCACCCGCTGTTTCCCGATCTCCGGCAACTGGCGCTCAAAACCTCCGGCCTGCGCGATGTGCTCGTGGAAGCCCTGCAGGGCGTCAAGGGCGTGCAGGCGGCCTTTGTCTTCGGCTCCCTCGCCGCCGGGCCGGGCAAGGGGGCCAGCGATGTGGACCTGATGGTCGTTGGGACCGCGGGCCTGCGTGCGCTGGCTCCCGGTCTGCGCCGCGCCAGCGAACAGGTCGGCCGGGAGATCAACCCGATCACGATGACGGCGGCGGAATACGTCCGGGGCCGGGCGAAGAATCCTCTCCTGCTCAGCATCGGGGACAAGGAGAAGCTTTTTATCGTGGGAGGGGCCGATGAGCTTGAGCGACTGGGCTAAGGCCGGCTGGCTCAAACCGCACCAGCCCACCCGCCAGCAGGTGGCGGCGGTCTTCGGCGTGGTGGACCGGGATCTGGAAGACTCCGGGCGCAACCTGTCGTCCGACGGCCGGTTCAACATCGCCTACAACGCCGCCCTGCAACTTTGCGCCATCGTCCTGTTCGCCGAGGGATGGAAAGCCGACAAGCTCAATGCTCACCACCGCACCCTCAACGCCTTGCCGCTGATCCTCGGAAAGGAACGGCAGGCCGACGCCGATTACCTCGACGCCTGTCGCGCCAAGCGCAATCGACTCGAATACGACGCCGCAGGCAGGGTGAGCGAGGAGGAAGCGAAAGAACTCCGCGAATTTGCCGCCGAACTGCGCGAAGCCGTCGCGGCGTGGCTAGGCGAGCAACACCCGGAACTGTCGCCGTGGAAAAAATAACCTCGGCAGAACAAAAGGCCCCGGTCTTCACCGAGACCTCTTGCCGACCGGGAACTTTCCAGGGGTCAGTGCTCAACGGATCATGGCGATGGAGGCGACCGCCTGCGCCCGGACCCGTTCACGGCCAGAGCCAGTAGAACACGGCGGCGGAGCCAAGACCGTAGAGCGCGGAATCGAACAGGCACAGGGCGGTGGACTTCCACGGGCGCGCCATCCAGATCGACTCCGGAATCGCGCCCATGCCGTAGGCGAGGAACGTGACGGCCCCGACCAGCTTGGCCGCGGCGCGGGCGCGCATGGGGTCCAGTCCGAAGAGCTGCGTTGCAAGGAACGCGGCGATCGTCGCGATCACCAGGCTGAGCACAAACCACAACGAGAGGGTCCGCCCCATGTTGTGCATTCCGTTCGCCGACAGCCGCAGAATCCCGACCGGGCCCTCCTGGTATTTCTTCTTCATCGCCTCGCCGGCCATCTCCTTCATGTCGCAGCAATACGGCAGCACATACTGGCCGGGCGACGGGTTGCCGGCGCGGATCGCGTCGCGCACCGCGTCTTCGTTGGCGAAGGCGCGATACTCGGAATTGTGCCACTTGAAGACCATGTGGGCCAGACTGCTGATGACGAACACGACCACTGCGCTGAGCAGGATCGGCAACCAGAGGGCGAGGAGTGCATTCATGGGATGACCTTGGGGCTGGGCGCCCGCTCCACGGGAAGACCCGCGGACCGTGGCGCAGGGGGTAGGCCCGCAGGTTCTCACATCCGGCCCGCGGGCGAAAGCCCGAAATCACCCGGTGCAATGGCGTTTGACGCTCCGGGGCATTGCGCCAAGCCTGTGCCTCTGCCCGGGGCCACGGACGCGGCGTTACGTTAATCTTATGAAGAGTTTGTTCACGATCCTCGCGCTCGGCCTCGTTGCACTCGCCCTGCCCTCCCCGGTTATGGCCCGGCTCGGTGAATCCGAAAAGGAGCTGATCGCGCGTTTTGGCGAACCCGTGGGGCGCTCCAAGCACAACGTCGTCCTGCCGGACCAGATCATCGAACTCGGCCCAACCCTGATCTTCCGACAAGGGGACTGGCGCATGAAGTGCGACCTCGTCGCCGGACGCTGTCTGCGCATCAATTATTCCAAGCCCGGCGAGTGGATCGAGGATCAGATCCAATTGGTGTTGGGGACCAACGCCCAGGGATCGGCTTGGACAGAAACCGGCAAACCGGAAGCTGTGA
>JAUXOH010000438.1 GCA_030682505.1 Candidatus Didemnitutus sp.
CCGAACATGCTGCTCATGCCGCCGCGCGAGAGGAGTTCATCGACGGCCTTCACGCCGGACTCGGCCTTCACACCGTTGTAGGCGACGTCCAGCACGCTCACGAGGGAGGTGCCTTGGAAAATCGTGGCGAAGACCCCGCCCAGGATGGCGCCAACCAGAATGGCGGGCAACGCGGGCACCCGAAACACCACCATGCCGATGATGAACACGGGAGGCAGGAGCAACCAGGGTGTGATCGCGTAGGTCGTGCCCAGCGTCGTCGTGATGACCTGGACGCTCTCGAGGGACACGTGGTCGCCGCCATAGCGCAGACCCATCGCCCAGTAGAGGATCAGTGAAATCACCATGCTGGGCCCGGTGGTGTAGGCCATGTGGCGCACGTGCTCGAAGAGTTCCGACCCCGCCACGGCCGGGGCGAGATTGGTGGTGTCGGAGAGCGGTGACATCTTGTCGCCGAAATACGCGCCCGAGATGATCGCGCCCGCCACCATCGGCAGCGGGATCCCCATTCCCGAGCCAATGCCAATGAAGGCAATGCCGACGGTGCCCGCGGTGGTCCAGGAACTGCCCGTCGACAGCGAAACGACGGCGCAGCAGGCACAGGTCGCGACGAGGAAATACTGCGGCGAAATCAGCTTCAATCCGTAAACGATCATCATCGGCACGATGCCGCTCGTGATCCAGGTGCCGATCAACATGCCGACCACCATGAGAATGAGACAGGCGCCCAGTGAGAGCTTGATGCCGTTCAGGAAACTTTCCTCGATGGCCGCCCATTTCCAGCCGAGCCGCAGGGCCATGACCGCCGCCACGGCGGCCGCTCCGATGAGCGGAATCTGGGTTGGAATCGAGGCTTGGAGCAACGAGCCGAAATACGGGATGCCCGCCAGCGCCGTGAGCAAGGGAGTGATCCCCGGGATTTCCGGCAGCGAGTTGAGGTCGATGACCGACGCGGCCAAGAAAACAACGAGGCAACCGACCGGAATGAGCGATTCCCGCAGGGTGGGGGTGCGTGGGGTGGACATGGGGTAAGCTGGGGGCAGGCGCGTCGGTAGCGGACTCAAAACGCGGAGCGCGGCACCTGGATCGAATCACCGGGGAACAGCAGGGGATCCTCTTCGGGCTGACGCTGGGCGAGGCGCACGTCGAACTCATAGGCCTTCCGATCGCGGGTGAGGGTGACCTTGATTTCCTTGGCGTAGAGGGTGAAGCCGCCGGCCGATTGCACGGCCTTCGCGAGCGTGAGATCGGGCGACCAAGGGATGCGGCCGGGCCGTTGCACTTCGCCGCCGATGTAGACGTAGCGTTCCGTGACGGTGACCGAGACACTGATCGAGGTGTAGAATTTCTGCTCGAGATAGGCCTGCCGGATCGCCTGCGAGAGTTCGCCGGAGTTCATGCCCGTCGCCGAGATGACGCCGATGAAGGGCAGGCTGATCGACCATTGCTCGTCGATTTGCACCGAGTTGTTACTCGAGTCGGGGATGCCGCTCAAGGTGACGACCAGCGCATCGCCCGGCCGGAGTTGGGCGGCCGTGTCCGACGCGGCCACCCGGGGATTCTTCGTGGCCCCCGAACCGGTGGTGGTGGTCTCGCAACCGCCCAGCCATGCGAGTGCGGCCAGCAACATTCCGAGGATAAACAAACGAGAGTGACGCATGCGGTGCGTCGTTATTGGGCAAACGATCGCACCGTGGCAATACTGGACGCGGCTCCGGCCCGGCCGCAGGGCAAACTCTCCGGATCAGCGGCGTCCGCGACGGCTGCGGGTCGGACGATCGTCCTCTTCGGCATCGTCGCCATCATCCTTGTCCTTCTTCTCGTCGTCGTCTTCGTCGTCTTCGTCGTCGGAATCCTTTTCGGCGCCTTCCTTCTTCTCCTCGTCGCCGGACTCCTCGTCCTCGTCCCACTTGAGCGAGGTATCGTTCTTCATCCGCTCGTCTTCTTCCTCCACGAGGTCAGGAATGTCGTCTTCCTCGGTGGTGCTCGCCCGGCGGCGCTTGCCGGATTCCTCGTCATCCTCGCCGTAACCGGCAGGGGCGAAATCAAGGATCTGCGTCAACTCGGCAAAGAGATGGACCGACCGGCCTTCGATGAAATCGGTGTTCTGTTCCTCGCGGATCTGGTCCTCGACCTCGTCGACGGTGAGTTTCTCTTCGAAGTCATAGAGATCGTTGAGCAACTTGACGCGCAGGCGGGTCAGGTGGTCGAGCAGGTCGGCGTAGGGCCCGTTTTCCTCGTCGATGACGTCAGGCAGGGCAAAGAGCTTCTCGTCGGACTCGATCAACAACTCCTTCGTGCGCAGCAACTGGACGCGGCCCTTGCCGAGATCCTTGGCAATGCGGAACGGGATGAAGGCGCGTTCAAAGAGATTGGCGTCGAAGCCATATTCGCGGAGCGGCTCGATCGCCTCGATCAAGTGGTCGACCTGCCGGGGGTCGATGATGCTGAGTGCGTCCACGTCCCAGTGCACGGAGTCGCTGACTTCGTCGACCCACCAGTTGTGGTCTTCGCCGAGGCGGACAATGCACCATTCGAGTTGAGGAGATCCTTTCGCCATATGTGATGAAACTTGTCCGGAAAAAGGCTTCCGAACGGACGGTGTCAAATACCGAAACACCTTTTTTGATAAAAAATTACGTCAGGAGTGGATTCTCCACCCGGGTGACAGTTGTAGCGCTTGAAAGTGAAAGTGGGGAACCTCATGGTGCGGCACGAACATGGCCCGCTACTACGAGACATTTGGCAAGCCCTACTTTTTCCGCCAGCAGCCGGAAGAGGCCCACGAACGGGCGGTGCGCGGTCTCGCGCTGCTGGGCCGCGTGCGCCCCCTGTGCGCCCTGCTCGAGCGAATCAACCAGCTCAATCCCGCCACGCATGCCCCGGTGGCGTGCTGCGGGTTGCGGTTTCCCAATGCGGTGGGGCTGGGAGCGGGATTCGACAAGAACGGCGAGGCCTGGCCAGCCGCGGCCGCGTTGGGCTTCGGCCACGTCGAAATCGGCACGGTCACGCGGCACGGGCAGGCGGGGAATCCGCGCGAGCGGGTTTTTCGTTACCCCAGCGAGGAAGCGGTGATCAACCGCATGGGCTTCAACAACGCGGGGGCCGCCGCCCTTGCGGCGCGCCTGGCGAAATTGCCCGGCCCGGGCGCGCGCCCGATCCCGCTCGGCATCAATCTGGGCAAGACGAAGGCCACGCCGATCGACCAGGCCACGGAGGACTATCTCGGCAGCTTTCACCTGCTCGCTGATCACGCCGACTATTTGGCGGTGAATGTGAGCAGCCCGAACACACCCGGCTTGCGCGAATTGCAGGACGCCGCGTGGCTCCAACCGCTCCTGGGCGCCCTCGTCGCGGCCAACGCGGATCGGGTCAAGTCGGGCAAGGCACGCCGCCCGCTCCTGCTCAAGATCGCCCCGGACCTTTCCTTTCCGCAGATCGACGCGGTGCTGCAGGTCGTGGCCGACACCGGGGTGGACGGCATCATCGCCACCAACACGACGCTCGCCCGCCCGGGATTTTTTGCGACGGTGATCGAAGCGGGGGGCTTGAGTGGCAAACCGCTGCGTCGGCGCTCGACGCAGGTGATCAACTTCATCTCGCGGGCGACCTCGGGCCGGTTGCCCATCATCGGCGTGGGCGGGATTCACGACGAAGTATCGGCGGCGGAGAAACTCGATGCCGGCGCCACCCTCGTGCAGGTTTACACGGGCATGATCTACCGCGGTCCCTTCTTCGCGCGCGACCTGGCGTTTGCCCTCGCCGCGCGGCAGCAACGCTGGTGAGGCGGCAAGCGTTCCCCAACCGCCCCCTGATGCCGAATCCCGTCACGCTCCTCGTTGACAACGGCTCGCTCGCGGCCGCGGCGACGCGGCAGTTGCGCGCCTTGGCGGGCGCCCTGGCGCAAAAAATCGGCCGGCCCGTCGCGCCGGTCTCGCTGCTGCATTCGGCGGCCGTGCCCGTCGCGGAACTCGACGGGGTTCCGGCCGAGATTTTTGAGTCCGCGCTCGCCCGCCGCTTGGGGGAGGGACACCCGGAATTTCTCGTCGTGCCCCTGTTTTTCGGACCGAGCCGCGCGCTGACGGACTATTTGCCGGAACGGGTCGCCCAGTTGCGCCGCCAACACCCTGAGCTGCACGTGGGCGTGGCGCCGGTGTTGTTCGATGAGAACGACGGCCGGCTCGCCCAAATCATGGCGGACCACGTGCGGTCTGCCTCCCAGCCGACGGCAGGTGGGATCCGGCGCATCGCACTGGTCGATCACGGCAGTCCGGTGGCTGCGGTCTCAGCCGTTCGCGACGCCCTGGCCTGCCAACTGGCCCACTTGCTCGGAGCGGGTGCGGTGGTCGGAGCGTGCAGCATGGAGCGTCGCGAGGGGAGCGCCTACGATTTCAACGAACCGCTCCTCGCTTCCTTGCTGGCGCGCGATGGTTGGAATCGCGGTGTCGTCACCGTCGCCATGGAATTTCTGCTGCCGGGACGCCACGCCGGTCCGGCCGGCGATGTGGCCCACATGTGCCGAATGGCGATGGCAGCGCAGCCGGGCCTGCAGACTCAACTCACTCCCCTGGTGGGCGAGCATCCGCTGTTGGTGGAAATTCTCGCTGACCGCTGGCGGTCGGGTTGGAGCGCGCTGCCGGAGTGACGGCGGGATCGGTGCCAAACGCGGAGGCCGGTAACTCGGCTTCAAGCGGATGATCGGCCAAGGGCAGGGCGTTGATCCAGTCGTGCCACCGCCGACGCCACGGCGAGGCGGGTTGCTCAGACGGCGACATGGGTGCGCTCCGGACGGTGGTGGACGGCAAGCAGAGCCCGGTTTTGCGCAGCGATCTCACCGACCAAGATGAGCGACGGCGTGCCTTCCGCATCCGCCGCGAGTTCGGTCGCCGTTTCCAACGTGCCGGTGCGGATGATTTGAGTCGGCAGGGAGGCGTTGCTGATGATGAGCAAGGGCGTGTGCGGCGAGTGCCCCTGCGCGACGAGCCGACCGGCCAGTTCCCCCAGCCGGCGCGTGCCCATGTAAACGCACAGGGTGGTGCCGGGCCGGGCCAGCTTTTCCCAATCGAGGCTCGGGCCGGTCTTTTCCGCGCATTCGTGTCCCGTGGCCAGAATGGCGGCCGAGGCGATCCCGCGTTGCGTGAGACTGATGCCGGCTGCCGCCGCGGCCGCGCAAGCCGCCGTGATGCCCGGCACGACCTCGAAGGAGATCTGCGCGACGCGCAGCGCCTGCAATTCCTCCCCGAGGCGCCCAAAGACGCTCGGGTCGCCACCCTTGAGCCGCACGACCCGACGACCGGCCTGGGCGTGGCTGACCAGGAGCCAGTTGATTTCATCCTGCGAGGCGCTGTGGCCGCCCGCGCGCTTCCCCACGTAAATGAATTCGGTCTTCGGCGGGCAATAATTCAGCAATTCCCGGCCCGCGAGATCGTCGTGCAGCACCACTTCGGCTTGTTGCAGCGCCCGAATTCCCCGGACGGTGATCAAATCCGCCGCCCCGGGCCCTGCGCCCACCAACCACACAAAACCCGGCGGTGGGGCCGACTGATTCTCAAACATGAGTAAGGACATGACCTATGACATGCTTAGGATTTGCGCCGGGTCAAGTCGCGGATCCAGCTGTCTGTGTCATGTCCGAAGCCTCTTCCGCTCCTGCCGCGCCCCCACTCTCCAAAAATGAGCTGCTCAAGCAGAACGATCCCACCCTCGCGGGCCAGCTGGCCGCGACGCTGGCCGATCCCGCCGCCGATCGCTTTTCGGCGGACGACGAACAGTTCATCAAGTTTCATGGCATCTACCAACAGGACGACCGCGACCGCCGGAAGACGGGCAAGCATTACCAGTTCATGATCCGGAATCGCGTGCCGGGCGGCGTGGTGCCGCCGGAGCAATACCTCGCGTTTGACGAGCTCGCGACGCGCTACGGCAACGACACCCTCCGCATCACGTCGCGCCAGGCCTTCCAATGGCACGGGGTGGTGAAAACCGGGCTGGGGCCGTTGATGCGTGCGATTCACGATTCGCTTTCGACCACTCTGGCGGCCTGCGGCGATGTGGCCCGCAATGTCATGGCGCCCGCCACGCCGGCGACTTCAGTGTTGGTTGAGCAAGTGCTCGCCGACGCGCGTCTCGTTTCGGAGGAACTGCTGCCGCGGGCCACGGCGTACCACCAGATCTGGATTGACGGGACCGAGCTCAACCTCGTCGGCGAACGCGAAGAGCCGCGCACGACGCTGGGACCGGATGGCCGGCCGATCGCCGCGCCACCCCCCGCCGAAGGCGAGGGAGCCAGCCGCTGTGGAGCCGGTCCGCGCGGCGCGAAGCCCGCCACCGAGGACCCGCTCTATGGCCGCACCTACCTGCCGCGCAAATTCAAGACCGCCTTCGCGATTCCGCCGCTGAACGACACCGATGTGTTCACCAACTGCCTCGGCTTCGTCGCCATCGTCGATCCGGCGAATCCGTCACGCCTGCTCGGCTACAATCTGCTCGCCGGCGGTGGACTCGGCATGTCGCACGGCAACCAGGAAACCTTTCCGCGGCTGGCGGACGTGATCGGGTTTTTTCCGGCGGAACAACTCGTGACGGTGGCGAAGGCCGTGCTCACGGTGCACCGGGATTTCGGCGACCGCACCAATCGGAAGCACGCGCGATTGAAGTACGTGCTCGAAGAGCGCGGCGCGGGATGGTTTCGCGCCGAAGTGGAGGCGCGCGCCGGCTTCCCGCTCGGCGCGGCGCATCCGATGAACTTCCAACGCCAGGGCGATCTCTTCGGCTGGCACCGCCAGGCGGACGGCAGCTGGTTTCTCGGACTTTATGTGGAAGCCGGTCGGGTGAAGAACGCGCCGGAGCGCCAACTCAAGACCGCGCTTCGACGGATCGTGGAAAAGCACCGCGTCGAGGTGCGTCTGACGCCGTCGCAGAACCTCCTGCTGGCGGGCGTGCGCGACGAACAGCGCGCGGACATCACCGCGCTGCTGGCGGCCCATGGCGTGGCGGTCGAGCGCCAGGCCGCGGCCGTGCGGCGAGCCTCGAGGGCCTGCCCGTCACTGCCGACCTGCGGCCTCGGTCTCGCCGAGAGCGAGCGTTTCCTGCCGAGCCTGCTCGATCAATTTGAAGCGGAACTCGCGGCCCTTGGCCTCGCGGAGGAGGAGATCATCGTGCGCATGACGGGTTGCCCGAACGGTTGCGCGCGACCCTACATGGC
>JAUXOH010000446.1 GCA_030682505.1 Candidatus Didemnitutus sp.
GTAGGCACCACTGAGGTTGCCCAACGTCTCGCGGACGAGGGGAAGATAATCTTCCGGCAACGCCCGCGAGTCGGTGCGGGGGTAGGTGATCATCTTGTGCTTTTCGTAGAGCGCCTGCGCGATCTGGACGGTGCGTTTGGCCGGGAACCCGTAGCGACCGTTCGCTTCCCGTTGCAGCGTCGTCAGGTCGTAGAGCCGCGGCGAAATCTGGGAACTCGCCTTTTTCTCGTCCGTGACGGCCGCGAGCGGCTTTCCCTGGCAGGCGGCGACAATCGCCTCGGCCTGCGCCTTGGTCCACATCCGGTCAATCCGGTCGTGCTCGTCGTCGTTCTTCTTGAAGTCCGGCCGCTGATAGGTGCCGACGTAGTTGCCCTTCGCGATCTCAAACGAGGCCGTGACGCGCCAGTAGTCGCGCGGTTTGAAGTTCCGGATTTCCAACTCGCGGGCGTAGACGATGCCAAGCGTCGGAGTTTGCACGCGACCGACTGAGGCCACGTTGCCGGCGCGGGAGCCGAACATGCGCTTGGTGATGGCGCGGGTGCCATTGATCCCGATCAGCCAGTCCGCTTCGCTGCGGCAGCGAGCGGCGTCGGACAAGCCCTGCATCTCGGAGCCATCGCGGAGGTGCTTGAAGGCCTCGCGGATGCCTTCGTTGGTCATGGAGGACAACCAGAGCCGCTTCACCGGGTGCTTGTTCTTCGCCAGCTGGCTCAAGTAGGTGAAAATGAGTTCGCCCTCGCGACCGGCGTCACAGGCGTTGATGACGAGGTTGACGTCTTTCCGCGCGATCAGCTTCTTCAGCTGGTTGAAGCGTTCCTTGGAATCCGGGATCGGCTTGAGCTCAAATTTCTCCGGGATGATCGGCAGGGTCTCGAGGCGCCAGAAACCGTATTTCTTCTTGTCGATGTCCTCCGGCATCTGCAGTTCCACGACGTGGCCGACCGCCGACGAGATCACATATTCGTCGTTTTCGTAATGGTCGCCTTTCTTGGGAACTTTGCCGAGAGCGCGGGCGAGATCGGCGGCAACCGATGGCTTTTCGGCGATAATGAGGGATTTCATGTGGGGCCGAGCGGTTACGCCCCGGCGCTCCCAATTTCAAGCACTACTTTTTTCGTAGAGACGCGCGCGTGTGCGCGCGCGCGTAGGCGCGCGACGCGCGCGGGAGAGCGAAAACAGCCCGTAAAACCACCGGGATCAGCGAATAAAAAAGATCACGCAAAATCCCGGCCAGCGGCGCTCCGACGGCTCAGATCTTCAATTCACGGAGAACTTCGTCCAGCGCCGCGAGCAATTCCGCCATCGTGGCGTCGGTCTCGTCACCCATGTTCGAAATGCGAAACGTGGCGCCCTTCAATTTGCCGTAACCGCCATCGACGACGAAGCCGCGGACCTTGAGCTTCGTGTTGAGGGCGACGAGGTCGACGCCCGGAGTGTTGGCAAAACAATTGAGGGTGACCGAGCCATGGCCCACGCGCGGGAAAAGCCCGAAGCCCTTCGTCGAGCCCCAAGCGCGCACCATCTGGTTCAACCGCCGATGCCGGGCAAACCGGGGTTCCAAGCCTTCCGCGGCGATGTCTTCCAACTTGGATTGCAGCGCGTAGATCAACGGAATCACCGGTGTGCTGGGGGTCATGCCCCCCACGTGGTTCTTCTCAAATTCGACGAGATCGAAATAGTAGCCGCGCGCCGGCGTCGTGGCCGCCCGGGCCAGCGCCCGCGGGGAAACTGAAAGCACCGTCAAGCCGGGAGGCAGGGCCAGCGCTTTCTGCGAGCCGGAGAGCACGAGATCGAGGCCGAGCGCATCCTGGTTGAGCGGCATCGCGCTGAAAGAGCTGACGGTGTCGACGATGCTGATCACCGCGGGAAACTCACGCAGCACGTTGGCTAGGGCGGGCAGGTCGCTCAGGCATCCGCAGGACGTCTCGTTGTGAATGAGCGTGACGGCATCGTAGCCGCCTTTCGCCAGTTCCGTTCGCAGTGCTTCCGGATCGACCGGCTGACCCCACGCAAAGGGGAGACCGGCCGCTTCCAACCCGCAGCGACGCGCGACATCGAGCCACTTGTCGGAAAACGCGCCGTTCATGCAGCACAGCACTTTTTTCTGCACCACGTTGCGCAGCGCGCCTTCCATCACCCCCCAGGCACTGCTGGACGCCAGATAAACCGAATTTTGCGTGCCGAAAAGTTGCTGCAGCGGCGCGGTGAGCCCGCGATAGAGCGAGATGAAGTCAGCGCTGCGATGCCCGATCATCGGGCGCGTCATGGCGCGCAGCGTTCTTTCGGAAACGGCAACCGGACCGGGGATGAAGAGTTTGTAGGACATGGCAGGGGTGGCCGATGTTGCATGTTGCACCAGCGGCAGCTACTTGAACATAACCATTCGCCGCGTGCGCCCCGTCAAAGCCATTTCACGTCATGCTTAACCGCTGGATTCGCCAAAAAACCAACGATCTCGAGCAGTTCGTCATCGATGTGATCATGGGGAAGCGGGAGGACTTTGGCGCCCTCGTCTTCGCGGCGTTTCTCCAGGCGTGTTCCTATCTCTTCAGCGGCATTGTGCAGGCGCGGCTGTGGCTTTACCGGAAACGCATTTTTCACGACACCCCGCTGGGCTGTCTCGTGGTGGTCGTGGGCAATCTCACCGTCGGCGGCACGGGCAAGACACCGGTGGTGGAAAAATTCGCCCGCGCCCTGCACGAACGCGGCCGAAAGGTGGCGATTCTCAGTCGGGGTTACAAATCCAAGGCCCCGCCTCTTTGGCAGCGCTGGTGGCATGATTTCACCCACAAGGAACCGGGTCCGCCTCGCGTGGTCAGTGACGGGGTCAACGTCTTGCTCGATTCCGAACTCGCCGGGGACGAACCTTTCATGCTGGCGAAGAACCTGCCCGGGGTGGTGGTGCTCGTCGACAAGGACCGGGTGAAAGCGGGAGCCTACGCCATCAAGCGCTTTGGTTGCGACACGCTCGTGCTCGACGACGGCTTTCAATATCTGCCCCTCAAAGGCCGGCTGAACCTGCTCCTGGTCGACAAAACCAATCCCTTCGGCAACGGCTTCCTCCTTCCCCGCGGGGTGCTGCGGGAACCGGTGAAACACCTGAAGCGGGCTTCTTACATTTTCCTGACCAAGTCCAATGGCCAGCGGGACGCCGAACTCGAGGCGTTGATCCGCCACTTTAATCCGCACGCTGAAATCATCGAGTGCGCACACCGCGCCAAATACCTGCAGCGGGTCGGCGATGGCGATCGCCGATTGGTCGACGATTTGAAGGGCCGGAAGATCGCGGCGTTCTCGGGCATTGCGACGCCGGAAAGCTTCGAGCGCTTCTTGCGCGAGGGCGGCGCCCAGCTCGTGCAGGTGCGGCGGTTTCTCGACCATTATCGATTCACCAAGGAGGATCTGCGGGAGATTTACGCGGAAGCCATTGCCGCCGGTGCGGAATACATCGTCACGACGGAGAAGGACGCGGTGCGCATCACCGATGCCGAAGCGTGTCCGCTGCCCCTGTTCTATCTCCGGCTGGAGATCGAGATCCTTCGCGGAGCGGCCGATTTCAACGAGGCC
>JAUXOH010000459.1 GCA_030682505.1 Candidatus Didemnitutus sp.
ACGAAACGTTGGTCACGGTCGAGGTGAAAAACTCCAAGACCCGGCTGCCGACCTATGGTCTGTTTCTCGATTTGAAAACCCACTTGCGGCAGAATGCGGAAGCCGAGCCCGAGGTGCCGGCGGGGAAGGTGCGTGAGGCCCTCGCCGCGGCGGAAAAGGCGATCACGCGCGGCCAACTCTTCCTGCGCGAACGATTGGAGCCGCAGGGCCAGGTGGCCTTGGAATGGGTGCACAAACCGACTGCGCGCGGTGAGGCGGTGCTCGAACTCGAGGCCGTGGGCTCGCTCTTCCCGTTTGGTTTCCTGCGCAAGAGTGTCGGGACCGACGCGCGCCAGCAGATCCTCGTCTGGCCGGCGCAGGTGGACTATACGTGGCGCGGGGCCGTCTCGGCGCAAGCGGGCACGCAGGGTCGGCGCACGGCCCGGGCCGGAACTGGCGACGATCTTTTTGCGCTGCGCAAATACAATCCCGGCGACTCGCACCGGCTCGTCCATTGGAAGGCGAGCGCGCGACTGGGCCGGTTGATGGTGCGGCAGTTTGCGGCGGAGAGCCTCGATGGCTTTGTGCTGCAGGTCGACGCGTCCGCCGCGCTCTGGCCGCGGCCCGAGCAATTCGAATTGCTCTGCAGCTTCGCCGGCACGCTCGCCGAGGACTTGTTTGCCACCGGCCGGTTGCAGGCGGTGAGCATCAACGGCGAACCCTGGCGGGAAACCCGGCGCGTGCGGGACGTCGAGGCGTTTTGGGATCGCCTGGCCACTCTGCAGCCTGCGCCGGGTGGCCCGCCCGCCGGCCAACCCTTCCCGGTCAGCAACCGCAACCTCATCACGTTCGCTCCGCAAGGCGCGCGCGGGATCACGGCCCATGTCGACGGCATCCCCACGGCCTCAGCTTAGTCTCGACGAACTGCGTCGCCTCAAGTGGCTGCTCGGCGGCGTGCTGGCGTTGGTCTCGTTGTGGACGGTGTTCTTCCTCGATGTGGAGGCACTGGGCTTGGTGGCGGTGGCGAGCGGGTTGATCTTGGCGGCCATGGTGTGGCCGCAATTGCCGTCGCGGATCCCGGCGTGGCTCTGGCGGCTGGCGGTGCCGGCCATCATCGTCGCGGTGGCGGCGGATTTCTATTTCAGCGCCGAGACCCTGCCGGTGCTGATCCGGCTGGCGGTGCTGCTGGTGTTGTATCGGGCGGTGGCCTATCGGCGGAAACGCGAGGATCTGCAGCTCATCGTGCTGGGCATGTTTCTGGTCGTCGTGGGGGGCGTCCTCACGGTTTCCCTCGAGTTCGCGTTCCTGTTGCTCGTGTTCACGGGCTGCGCGCTCGGGTTTCTGTTTGTCGTGACGATCATCGACATGGTCGACTCCGGACCCAAGGTCATGCGGCCGGAGGAGATGCGGGAAGTCCCGGCCTGGGCGCGCGGGAGTTGGCCGAAAATTTTCGCGCGGCTGCGGCGGATAATGGACTGGCGGATGATCGCTTTGGCCGGGGTGCTCTTCGCAGGGGTGGTAGGTGTCTCGGCGCTGCTGTTCATGTTGATCCCGCGTTTCGAGATCGGGAGCAGTTTCTTTTTGGACAAATACATCACCCGAAAAAGCCGCACCGGGTTTACGGAAACCGTGCGCTTTGGGGACGTGACGGAACTCGTGAGGGACCAGAGTGTGGCGATGCGGGTTGATCTCACCGACACCGCGTCACTGTCCACCCTGCCGTATTTCCGTCTGATCGTGCTCGATGAATATACGCCGCAGGGTTTCAAGATGTCGGTCGGATTGAAAAGCGAACTGCTGCGGGCGGAGCGGGTCGCGCAGGTTTTGCGCGGCCAGCGGACGGCCCGCGAGGCGGTGGGTGGGCAATGGACGTTCTACCTCGAGCCGGGCGTGAGTCGGTTTCTGCCGCTGCCGGGCAGTTACACCGCCTTGCGCTTGCGCGACCCGGCGCCGGTGCAGGAAAATCGCGGCAACCGGCTCGTGGCCCTGCGCAGTGAGTCGATGGCGATGACGGCGTTTCAACTCGAGGGGGTCGAGCTGGCGACGCCCGTGTCGGATCTGGCCCTCCTCCGCGTGTTGCGGGAGCACCGGGCGGGGGACTTGCGCGCGAAAGATTCCGGTCGCTACCTGCTGGGCAACCTGAACGGACCGACCGGGGTCGAGAACGAAGCGGCGCTGACGCGGTTGGTCGGGGAGATCACCGGAGGTGCTGCGCTGGATGCCCGGGCCTTTGCCGAACGGGCCACGGCGTGGATGCAGGCGCGCCACGCCTACGCGCTGTCGGCCAATATTCCGCGGGGCGAGGCCGATGACATTGTGCGGTGGCTGCAATCGAATGAACCGGCGTTCTGCGAGTTCTTCGCCGGTGGCTTGGCGGTGCTGAGTCGCGCGGCGGGTCACCCGGCGCGGTTGGTCGCTGGTTTTCGGGGCGGGGCATTGAACGCCTTTGAAAATTACATCATGGTGCGGAACTCCGATGCGCACGCATGGGTGGAAATTTTCGACGGCGAGGGAAACTGGATTCGACTGGATCCGACCCCCGGGAGCGAGGCGCTCGGCAATACGAATGCCACGACCGTGGCCCGGCAGGAGCAGGACAGCAGCTGGTCGGCCCGGTTCGATTCCCTGCGGGTGATTTGGTATCGACGCGTGGTCAATTTCGACACGCGGCAACAGGTGGAACTGGTGGATTCCGTACGGAGTTTCGCGACCGTGACCGGCGATGCCCTGCGCGCCCGGATGGAGGCAATGGCGACGCGCCTGAAAGCCTGGCTCGCCGGCCCGTGGGATTTCGGCCGATTCCGGCGGACAGTGGGTGCGCTCGCGTTGGTCGGGGCGTTGGGTTGGCTGGTTATTCGCGGTGGTCGCTTCGCGTGGCAGCGGTGGCGGGGCTGGCGTGCGCCCGGCGAATTTGACCCGGTGCGCCGGGAGGCCGGTCGCTGGCTGCGGGCACTCGGACCCAGCGAGGCACTGCGGCACGCGGCCGCCGGGGTGGTCGATGATCTGCAACGTCTCCGCTATGGTCGCCGGGAATCGTGGCCGGAACCGGCCGGCGTATTCAAGCGAGCCCGCCGGGCACGGCGGGAGGCAACGCGCGGACCGACCGATTAGCGGGGCAGGTCGACTTGGAACGTCGCGGCGGGTTCGCGCTCTGCCTTCTCCTTCCACGCGGCCATGACCGCTTGCACTACGGGCGCGGCGTGCAGGCCGCCGCCGTAATTGGCATCCGGCTCCTGACTCTCCAGAATCACCGCGATAGCAATCTGCGGATTCTGTACCGGAGCGAAAGCGATCATCCACGCAAGTTCGATCGTGCCCTTGGCCGTGCGGCGCTGCGCCGTGCCGGTCTTGGCCGCAATGCGCAGCCCGTCCACGCGTGCAAAGCGCCCGGTGCCGATTTGCACGCATTGCTCCATGCCATCGATGATGGCGGCGTAGTCGGCCGGATGGAGGCCGATCGGCGCGGTGCGCTGGGTGGGGCGGCCTTCGGCGTGGAGCAGGGTGGGTTTGGTCTCGGTCTCTCCCCGGGCAAAGGAGGCGACAAATGCCGCGACTTGCAGGGGGGTGGTGTCGAGAAAACCCTGGCCGATCGACATGTTGGCGGTGTCGCCGGGAAACCACCGTTCGTTGAGCTTCTCCTGTTTCCACTTGGGGTCGCCGACCAGCATGCGGTGGGTTTCACCCGGGAGTTCGATGCCGGTCGCATGAGCATAACCGAAGCGGCGCGCCTCGGCGGCGAGCAAGTCGGGCCCCACTTCCAGGCCGATCTTGTAGAAGAAAATATTGCACGAATCGCGGATGGCACCGATCAGGTCGCGTTCCCCGTGGCCGTGACGGGCGTTGCACGGGAAACGGCGGTTGCCGACCATCAGGTAGCCCGGACACATGGAACGCGTGTCGCGACGATCAATCGCGCCGGCGCGCAAACCGGCGACTGCCGTGATGATCTTGAACGTGGAGCCCGTGGCGTAGGCGCCCTGGACCGCGCGATTCATCCAAGCCCCGGTTTCTTCAATGGCGCGCGCCGTGTTCGTGCTGAGCCGGGGCACGAAATCGTTGAGATCGTAACTGGGCGCCGACGCCAGGACGAGCACCTCGCCGGTCTTGACGTCGATCGCGACGACCGCGCCCACCTTGTCCTTCAAGGTGCGTTCCGCGGCGAGTTGCAGTTCGATATCGAGGCTGGTGGTGAGATTGCGTCCTTGAACGGGCAGGCGCTTCTCGATTGGCAGATCGACTTTGTAGCCCGAGGGATCGACGCGGTAGATGGCACCGCCGGCCTGACCCTGCAGGTGGTCGTCGAATTTCTTCTCCAAGCCGTCGCGGCCGAAGGAGCCCTTCATCTTGAAGGTCATCAAATCGTCGCCGGGAAACTCCTCCGCTTCGGGATCGTTGTCGATGCCCACATAGCCGAGCGCATGTGCGGCGGCGGAGCCAAACGGATAGTGCCGGGTGCTGGAGGCGTAGACCTGGAGCGGGGATTCGACCGGGATGCGCTCGACCAGCCGCGCGTATTCGTCCGGCGCGAGATCGTCGAGGAGGATGAAAGGCAGCAACAGGGTCTGAGCGAAATGCCGCTCAAGGGTGCGGCTCTGCACCTGTTCGTTCCGATGGAGAATGCGATTGATCAGATCGAGGTAGCGCTGGGCGACGGCCGTGCGGGCGATGCGTTCCAGTTGTTCGCCGGTGGGTCGCTCGTCACGCGGCAGGTTGCGGTAATTGCGCAACACCTTGCTGAACTCCGCGCGCAGTTCCGGGCGCAACTCGGCCAGATTGAGCACGACCGAAAAGCGCGGTCGGTTGCCGACGAGCACCTTGCCCGAGCGATCAAAGATGGTGCCGCGCGGACCGGGTACGATGACGCGGCGTTGGTTTTGCAGTCGTTCGCGCTCGCTGTAGACGCCGCTGGTCAAGAGTTGGCGGTAGGCCATGCCGGAAACCAGCACGATCAACATCACGAGGATCACCGCGTAGAACACCATCAAGCGCGGGTGACGCGCAGTGTGGGATTCAATGGTGGGGCGGCTCACGGGATCAACAGGTTCAGACCACGGGAAAGGTCAAAGTTCCACTCGCTTGCCGGTTTCGGGATGGAGCTTCCCCAACTCGAGCAGCCGCGCGTTGAGGGCGACGAACCACGGCATGACGATCGCAATGACGATCTGGGAGGCGATCAGATCAACAAACAGGCGCAGCCACGCGTCCGCGGG
>JAUXOH010000463.1 GCA_030682505.1 Candidatus Didemnitutus sp.
GGGTTTTGATTCCTTGGCCATCACCGAAGTCGTCTTCTTCACCGAGGACTTGTTTGGCATCAGCATCTCGAACGAGGAAATCATTCAGGTGCGTTCGCTGGACCACTTGCGTGGCTTTATCCGCTCCAAAGTTGTCGCCCCGACGACCCGCTGAACGCGGTCACGTCCTTCATGTCGCCACTGCCCGTCATCACCGGTCTGGGTTTCATCACCAGCATCGGACAGGATCGTTCCACCGTCGTGCGCAGTCTGCGCGAAATGACGCACGGGTTTGAGCCGGTCGAATTCTTCGGCAACCCCAAACTGCCCGTCAAAGTGGCCGGCACCGTCAAGGGCTTCAACTTCCCGACGCCCAACTGGCGCGACTGGACCTGGCCGGAGCAATTCTCCGTCGACCGCGAGTTGCTCCGCGGCCTCGCCCCCCATGGCGTCTATGCGCTCTGCGCCCTGCAACAGGCACTCGCGGATGCCGGACTGGAGGCCGACCAACTGACCGACGGCACGACGGGACTCTTTTGCGCCTCGGCGGGTTCGCCGCTCCTCCTCGGCCATTTCCTCGATCAGATGCACGCCACGCGCGGCGAGCGCGGCAATCCGATGGGCATCGTTTCCTCCATCGCCGGCACCTTGAATTTCAATCTCGCGGCGCACTACCGGATCTCCGGCGCCGTCTGCGGCTTTGTCTCCGCCTGCGCGTCGTCGAGCCACGCGCTCGGCTACGCCATGGATGAAATCCGTCTCGGCCGGCAGCAGCGCATGCTGGTGGTCGGCGCGGAGGACATGAACGCCGAGAGCATCGTCTCGTTTTCGAGTCTGCGCGCCCTTTCCGGCAATCCGGACCCCGCGACGGCCTCGCGTCCTTTCGACCGAAAGCGCGACGGATTTGTCGGCACGGGGGGATCGGTGGCGCTCGTCGTCGAGTCCGCGGAGCTGGCCCGCGCACGCGGGGCTCCCATTTACGCCGAGCTGGTGGGCTGGGGGCAGGCAGGCGACGGTTACAGCGTAGTGGTTTCCCATCCGGAAGGTGCCGGGTTGCGCGAAGCCATGCGCCGCACCCTCGCCGACGCCCGCGTCAACGCCACCGCCGTCCACTATATCAACGCCCACGCCACGTCCACGCCCGCCGGAGATCGCTCCGAGGCGCTGGCCCTGCACGCAGTCTTCACCGCCGCCGGCGCGAAGCCCCGCATCAGCAGCACCAAGGCGCTCACCGGCCACGGGCTTTCCCTGGCGGGGGCGATGGAGGCCGCTTTCTGCGCCCTCGCCATCGACGAGGGCTTCATTCCCGGGGCCGCCCATCTCGACGAACCCGACCCCGTGTGCGCCGGCCTCGATCTGCCGCGCACCTCCCTGGATGAGGCGCCGCAATTCGTGCTCAACAACAGCAGCGGCTTCGGCGGCAGCAACGTCTGCCACCTCCTCCGCCGCCCCGCCTGATTTCCCATGTCCGATCCCCTGCCCCTCCGCCTCAAAACCCTGGTCATCGCCACGCTCAAACTCGAGGGCGTCCGCCCCGAGGATATTCCTGACGACGAGGCCCTCATCGGCTCGCCCCGTTTCGGCCTCGACTCGATCGACGCCCTGGAACTCGTGCTGACAATCGAGAAGGAATTCGGAGTCAAGATCGGCAGCAGCGAGGAATCGCGCCAAGCGCTCGGCAGCATCAACACTCTTGCCACCTACCTGCGCGCCCACCCGGCCGGTGCCTGAAAGCCCACACCCCATGCCGGCCCCACCTGATCAACTTTCTGCGGGCATCGCGGCGTGTGACTGCCTCACTCCCTTCGGAGACGCCGCGGCCACCGCCACCGCCTTGCTCGCGGGCCGGATCGCGCTCGCACCCACGCCGGTGCTCGGCCGTGACGGGGGGGATTTGGTGCCGCTCGCGTTGATCGGCTCGATGGACGAATCCCTGCCGCCGCGCTGGCTGTCCGAGCTGCGCCGGCTCGTCGCCGGCATTCCACCCGCACCGTGGGGCTCGGCGCGCACTCCGGTCATCGTCACGAGCAGCAACTTCGGCGTCGGCAGTCTCTACGCCTTCACGCGCGACCAAGACGCGCGGCACCTCGCGCACGGCACGCCCTTCGCCAGCGTGGAATTGCTGCGCCGTGAATTCGCCTGGGGCGAGCACGTGCAGGTCTTCTCACACGCGTGCGTCACCGCGCATCTCGGTCTGGCCCAAGCCGCCCGGTTACTGCACGCGGGCCTCGCGGACCAAGTGCTGGTCTTTTCGTTCGATTTCGTGAGCCCGTTTGTCGCCGGTGGATTTCACAGCCTGAAGATCCTCAACGGGTCGATGCCCGCGCCTTACGCGGTGCGTGAGACCGGCTCGATCGGTCTCGGCGACGGCGCCGCCTTTGCCGTGCTGACGCGCGAGTCCGCGCCTTTCCAGCTGGCCGCGCACGCGCTGCACAACGAGATGTTCCACTTCACCGGCAACCAACCGGACGGTGCGGGCTTCGCCGCGTGCGCCGGGAGCATCGCCTCCGCCGCGGGTGGGCGGCGCGTGTGGGTGAAAGGTCATGGCACCGGCACGCTGGAGGCGGGCCGGTTGGAAGCGGAGGCATTTGCCCGGGCCTTGCCCGGCGCTCCGCTCGTCTCGTGGAAGGGCAGCCTCGGCCACACGCTCGGCAGTTGCGGCTTGGTGGAACTCGCTGTCGCCGTCGCGGCATGGCGGGGGGTCGACGGGCAAATTCCCGGCACCCTCGGCGGCGCCGCACCGAGTTTCACCGACACCGTGGCGCGGGAATCCTTCGGCGGCGGGGCATTTGACGGCGCCATTCTCACCAGCAACGCCTTCGGCGGTGCCCATGCCGCCATGCTCCTCACCCATGATTGAGAAATTTCTCCATCACGTGCGCGTCGAGCTGCCCGCCCCGGACGAAACCGCGGCCGGCGCCCGCGTGCGTCTGGCTGACAAATTTCCGCGCACGGCCCTGCGCCGGATGACGCACCTCGGCCTGCTCATCGGTTCGGTCCTCGATGGCACGCCGCTCGGTCCGGCCGACGCCTTGGTCTATGCGTCCACCTTTGCCGAGACTCGGGCCCTCGAGGATTTTTTGACCCGTTTTCCGTCCGCGAGCCCGCTGTTGTTTCAAACCTCCATTCATCCCGGCGGCGTGCAGCAGGTGTTGATCGGCCGCCAGCAATCCATCGCCCGGCTCTGGCCGCTCGCCGGACGAACGCGACTCGTGGAAGAAGCCTTGCTGACCGCGCTGCTCGAACCGGCCGCGCGCGTCGCGCTGATCGGCGGAGAGGAACGCGGCACCTGGATGCTCGAACACGACCTGGCGTCCGGCCGGGCGTTCGCTTTCGCCGCCCTCTTGACGCGCGAGCCGACCGGAGCGGCGGGCCGCGTCACCTTCACGCCGGACGAGGCAACCGACGAAGCGTGTCCAACCTTGGAAAACTTCGCGCTGGCGCTCGCCGCACGGAGTCCGTTGCGCTGGCCCGGGGCGGGCGGCACTTGGATGATGGAATGGTCATGAGCGCGACGTCCTCACTGCCGCACAATCCCGGCCCGAGCTGGGGCTATGCCTTCCTCGGGTGGGCGGAACGCTGGTGGCCGCGCTGGTTTTTCCGTCCGATCCTGATGGCGGGCACGTGGGTCGGGCTCGCATTCATGCCGGTGCAGCGCGCACATTCGCGCACCTACCTCTCTCTCGTGCTCGGCCGACCCGCGCGGATCGTCGAGGTGTGGCGGCATTTTTTTGCCTTCGCCGATTTCCTGATGCTCAAGCTCCGCGCCGGGCGCGGCGGCACCGTGGAGTGCACGTTGGAGCCGGAAAACGAAGCGGAGTTTGAAGCGCTGGTTTCCTCGGTCCGGCCGGCCCTGTTCGGCACCTTCCACTTCGGCGGTTCCGACCTGCTCGGCTATCTGCTGAGCGAGCGGGGTCGCCGGGTTTCCATCATCCGGCTGCGCGTCGGCAATTCCGACGACACGCGCCTGCTCGGCGAGCGGTTCGCCGGTCAGGTCTCGTTTCTCTGGATCAATGATCCCGCCAGCCTGCTCTTTGAGCTGAAGGACGCCCTCGAGGCCGGGAATTCGCTGGCGATGAAGTGTGATCGCCTGGAGTTCAGTGCGAAGTCCGAGCCGTTCGATTTTCTCGGCGCGCACCGGCAGTTTCCCTTCACCATCTACCACCTCGCCATCCTGTTCAACCGGCCGGTGGTATTTTGCCTCGCGGTCGCCGAGACCGCCAAGGACGCGCTCCGAGTCGTGGCGTCGCCGGTCTTTACGCCGGACACCACCGCCGGGCGCGAAAAAAACACGCAGGCGGCCCGGCAACATTTCCAGCAGGTGCTCGTCCAGCTGGAAACCCTCGTGCGCCAGCATCCGTTCCTCTGGTTCAATTTTCTGCCGCTCAACCCGGAAACAACGGCCGGAGTTCACTAGATGATCCTCCACGGCGCCTATTACTACCCGGTTTACTATGGCACGCTGCTGCTTTTTGCCGCGGGGGGTCTGGAGTTGAGTCTGCTCAGCCTGTTGGCCGGTTGGCTGCCGGCGACGGAACGAACCGAACGTTTTTTTCAGCGACTTATTCACTGGCACCTCGCGTTTTTCCACGGGTGGTGCGCGCTGACCGGGCTGGTTCACGTGCAGTATCATGGCTTCGGAGGCCGGCCCGCCGGCGGGTTGGTGCTGGCCGCGAACCACCCCTCGCTGATCGACATCACCTGCCTGCTGGCGCGGTTGCCCGAGGCCGTGTGCATCTTCAAGCCGGCCATCCGCCGCAATCCCGTGCTCGGCGCCGCCGCCCGTCGCGCCGGCTACCTAGGCAGTGACGGCGGCCATGAACTCGTGCGGGGCGCGGCAAAAAAAGTCGCCGCCGGCCACACGCTGATCGTCTTTCCCGAGGGAACACGCACCCCGCCCGGCCTGGCGCTGCTGCCTTTCAAACCCGGCTTTGTCGTCATCGCCCGGCGCGCCCGCGTGCCGGTTCAACTCGTGCGCATCACCACCGATTCCGATCTCCTCACCAAGGGTTGCCGTTGGTGGCGGTTGCCGGGACTCCCGGCCCGGGTCGAGATCACCGCCGGTCCGCTGATCGCCACCGACTCGCCGGCCAGCACGAGCCAGTTGACCGCCGAGATCGAGGCATGGTTTCGCGCGCCGTCCTTCTCTCCCCGCGCATGAACCCCTCCGTCACCCACCTCGTCCTGCTGCCGGCCTACAACGCCGGGCCGCGTTTGTGCGCCGTCGTCGCCGAGGTGCTGCGCCACTGGCAGCCCGTTCTCGTCGTCATCGACGGAAGCACCGACGGCAGCGAGCAGCCCGTGCTCGAACTGGCCCGCGCCAACCCAGCGCTCACCGTGCTGGTCCTGCCGCACAATGCCGGCAAAGGCGCGGCGGTGCTCGCCGGCGCGCAAGCGGCGCAGGCGCGCGGCTTCACCCACGCGCTGGTGATGGACGCCGACGGCCAGCATCCCGCCGACAGCATC